>NZ_JBHIQH010000053.1:0-3677 GCF_042196485.1 Bartonella sp. AD24XZML
AATCTTGCTGCTGCTATTTTCTTCTCCATGCGTCGCTACAAAGGCGCTTGTAGATTCATTCCAGTTCAAAGAGTCACTTTTTTCACCAGCAATTCCTTTTTCAATCTCATTTTTAATAT
Source organism: Bartonella sp. AD24XZML (assembly GCF_042196485.1). NCBI lineage: Bacteria > Pseudomonadati > Pseudomonadota > Alphaproteobacteria > Hyphomicrobiales > Bartonellaceae > Bartonella > Bartonella sp. AD24XZML. The sequence continues at coordinate 120 of NZ_JBHIQH010000053.1, forward strand.
TCGCGATAGAATCACCAACACCGATAAAGGCTGAAGCGACATCATTATAAGTCGAGTCAGAAACATCTCCATCTTTTGTGAAGCTCTTAACTGTAAAAGTAGGAGAAGTCCATGTGCCATTCTCATAGCTAGCGCTACCTCCTAAAGATGATGCAACCTTGGTGCCAAGACTATGAAGCTGGGAACCATTTACCGCCTCAGTTGAGTTTTCTGTAATCGAACCAGTAGCAACATCCACAAGAATTCGTTCTTTACCTTCACTATTCCGAAAAGTTATTATAGTTAAAGGTGACTTAGGAGCAACAGTTACCATCCTTTCATCCTCCTCACGGTTTAGTGCACTGGGTAAGCTTCTCAAAAGAGGAAAGCTGCCTATATTCTTATGCTGATCATCACCTTGAAATAAATTATTTTGTTTCTCTCCAATAGCAGAGGGCTCCTTTATCTCAACAAGCTGATGATTTAAACTTGTGGAAGCACTATTCACACGAGAAAATGCATCCGCTACATTCTTAGAACTTTGCTTACCCGCAAATGCAGTATCAAATGCATGTTGCGTTTGAAACTTAATATTAGGATTTAAATTTCTGAAGCCATCTTCATCCCCTATAAATGCAGAGCCACTATCTTGATATAATTTACTGCCAACAACATAGGCTGGTGGAATAGCTTTAAGCACATTTGTATCGCCACTAAAATCGTTTGATATGTTATTAAAAATCTGAGTATTAGCAGAAACAGGAGAAACATTTGATAAAAAGATAATCACTGAAGCCAATGAAAGCGCTTTAATAAACTGTAATCGATAAAGCGAGTAAGAATTTTTAAAATCACTCACCACCGGCGCTTTTGATGTGGTATATAATTTTTTCATAACAAATTCTCCAAGTAAAAAAACATATTTAGAACATAAAAAAAACATATTTCAGCGCTAGGGATGATTTTGGGATGTGATTTTGTTTGTTCTTTACAAAGTTTAGGTTTGTCGCAGAGGCGAACAGAAGAAGTTAGGGCTCTGGCAAGGTTGCGATTAACGTTGATCAACGATTTTGTTAATGGTTTTTTAATTTTTTCCGACTGTAAGAAGGTTTTTTTGTAACAAGATTCCTGAATTTTAGGGTGAGGAAATAGATGGAACGGATATGAAGAAGACATATTTGCACGCTATTGTTAGATCTGCGGTTTATGATTTTTAAAGTGAAAGAGCTCTTTTTGTATGTTTAAGAGGCTATTAAGGTGTTATTGCAGGAAACGGTTAAGTCGTCTGGTGAATGACGTAGAGTGGTTGTTGTGAAATCATTGCACTTTTATCATAGTGATAAGTGAGACGTACTCTCGAGTTCTAGATTTTTTTCTCTTTAAGAGCTTTAAGATAAAATGAGGATGATTATGTGATTTTTCCATAACTCTTCGCACCTCCCTTTGCGAGAACTTTTTCCGTTTTTACCAGAATGAGTCTTACTAAAGACTATTTTTATGGTTTTATAGACTATTGAGTAAAATAGCAAGAGAAAAATGAATTTAACTATTTTTACAGAATGAGTCTTTCCGATTTATACAATCGTGAAATATCCTTATAACTTTAAAATTCATAGATTCCATGCATTATAGACTTTCCTAGAGGTTCTGTTTCATAGTTTGTTTGAGGTATCCCATTTTGATCAAAATGAGTCTTACTAATAATTGCCGCTGTTGCGTACCTCATGATTACTACTGCTATGTACAAGAGCAAATAAATAAAATAATAAAATGGGATTTTTAATTTTTTAAACGTATCCCCCAATGGATATTTTCTATCGATGAAATTATAGAACGTACAGTTTTAAAATACTGTGCGATTACGCACTCTATCAATTTATATGACAGTATTACTCTGTGTTTGTAAAATTTTTGTTAAAGTGCTTCACTTCTCACTAAAATCAATCTCACTAAGATTCTTATTATAGAATACATTGTTATGAGACTTTATAAGTATACTACTCTAAGGCTTTCTCTGTAAAATATTACTTCTCTATAATATAAAATTTTGCCCTTGTCTCATCAGACAAGGGCAAAACTTCACTTAAATTGTAATTTTTCATATTCTCTGGTGTTATTTTAATTTCAGAGTTATTCCACCACCTACTCCCCACTGACCTCCAGCACTGGTTGCTGATAGATTAGAACGAATCTTGCCATCTTCAGATGTATAACCTGCACCAATAGCAAAAGCAGATTGTCCACGCCAAAAACCGCCACCAAATGAAACACTCACAGATCCTGGGTCATCGAAGTAACGTAAGTTAGATACTGCCAAACCAATCGCCGCTGCTTGCCTTGCCTCTTTGCGCACATTCGTAATATCATAACTTAGTGCGTCAAACTTCATATCGGTATAGGATTTTGCCTCGTTAACACCATTATTGACTTGATCGTTCGTATACTTTTTCGCACTTTCAAGAGTAATCTTCATCTGCTCCTCGGTATGATCGTATAACTGACCACCATTCACTGCGTCCTTAGAGTCATGTTCAATTTTTCCATCTTTAACATTAGTAATCAAAACAGGCTCACTGTCATCGACACCTTTTAGAGTGATGCTACTGATTTTCTTTCCGCTTTCTTTATCAACATCATAGCTAACTGCAAGATCCTCCTCGTCTATGTCATTCTCCTCTTTATCCATGGCATACTCATCTATGGAACGAGTTAATCTGCTCATAAAAGGAAAGCCGTCTGAAATAATATCTAAACCATCACCTTGAGATGTCTTATCTGTTTCACCAATACCAGTGTTATTCTTTAGATCAACAATCTGATTATTCAAAGCTGTGAAAGCACTATTCACGCCAGCAAATGCATCCGCGACATTATTATAGTTTGTCTCAGTCTCATTACCATCCTTATCAAAGGCTTTAACTGTAAAAGTAGGACCTGACCATTTTCCATTTTCATCATAACCAGCACCACCGCCAAAATAATTTGCAAATGCCTGAGACATCAAATAAATCTGGCTACCATTTACTGCTTCGGTCGATGTTTCTGTAAATGCGCCACCCTTAACACCAGAGAGAATTCGTGGAGTATTAATACTGTTTGCAACATCTATTCTATCGCCGCCTTTGCTTCCTCCAATCGTAATAAGCCCAGCGCTATTTTGTTTAACAAAACTATCACCAGTCACATTTTCGATTTTTTTATTAAGATTCGTGAAAGAACTGCTTACACCAGAAAGTGCCTCCGCAACATTTCCATAGTGCGTTTCAGCTCCATTACCATTCTCATCAAAGACTTTAACTGTAAAAGTAGGAGCATTCCAGTTTCCCTCTTCATCATATCCAGCATCACCACTAAAGTATCTAGCAATGACATTGCTCATGGAATAAAGTTGAGAACCATTTATCGCATCAGTTGACGTTGCTGTAATCGAACCTGCATTAACACCGGAAAGTGTCCGTGCCGCATTATCAACGTTTGCAATACTTACTTTAGCTCCACTTACTTCTCCACCAATGGTAATAAGCCCTGCTCTATCTTGCTTAACAAGCTTGTCACCCACCACATTAGTAACTACATTCT
>NZ_JBHIQH010000054.1:0-3497 GCF_042196485.1 Bartonella sp. AD24XZML
CTCTCTCTCACTGGTTGCGCGACAAATAAATATGTTTCTTCTTGTGTTGGTTGGTTACCTATTTATTTAAGCCGGCAAGATGTCGACACCATCAGTTCGAGCTTAGCAAGAGAGATCTTAAAACATAATAAGCAAGGAGAACGCTTGTGTGGGTGGCAACATGGTAAGAAAAAAAGCTGAAAAACATACAGAGCTTACAGAATCGGAAAAAGAAATGCTTCAAGAAATGATCATCACCTATCAAAGCGTGAAAATGATGTCTCGCTTGATGAAGTGGATAGCATTTTTTCTTTTTTTGCTTATCCTTGATTTTGCACGCCTCATGGATGCGATAGACAATATCTTCGCCCATTTAAAACAATGGTTCTCAAAGAACTGAACAACTGTCATAAAAGAAAAATTTCGTAAAGTTCTTTTTACTATGCATTGGAGATCTAATTATAAACGCAGTTCAGAATGGGAACCAAGTCGTAAAAGCTCTAGTGTTTTGGCATCTGGCTTTCGATAGATCAAAACTAAATCCGGCTTTATGTGACAATCACGACAATTGCGCCACTGACCTGTTAGTGCATGATCCCTCCAATGCGCCTTTAGCGGTTCATTCTCCGCTAACGCTTTGACCACAAGCAGAAAATCCTCCTCTAGTACATTAGCATATTTACCTTTGCTTTCACGTTTGAGATCACGCCGAAACGATCGAGTATAGACAATCTCCCGCATAGCAAGCTTAGGTTTGCTTTTCAGATTTACGCGCTTCGGTTCTATCTGCGCGTATCATGGTCCTTAAGCCGTCTAAAGATGTACGTTCGACGCGTCCCATTTCGGCATCCTCGATAGCTTGTAATGTTTCCATATTTGGTTGGAATAAATCAAGTGGTAATGCTCTATCTCTAGCAATGCGGGTCATAAACATGCGTACTGCATCTGATATAGTTAAACCCGTAGACTTAATAACTGCACTTGCAATTTCTTGAACTTCATCAGGTATGCGGGCTTGAATTTTTCCCATTACTAAATCTCCTACTTAATTGTACTACAATGTACTACATTTCAAGTCTATGTCAAGAGATTTATCTGTTATGCCATACAACCTTGTGTATTAAGGAGGGTAGGAAGTCAATTTTTAAAAGGAGCTAACCAAAATCTAAGAATTTCTGCTAGAATCACGTGAGAGCTTCTTTTTAATAGGATTTTTTAGATGCCAACACCATTTGGTAAAACCTTACGCAAACTTCGCATTGATCATTCAGAACGCCTTTTAGATATGGCTAAAAAATTAGATATATCTGTAGCATTTTTATCATCTATAGAAATTGGCAAAAAGTCTGTTCCTGTAGGACTGGAGGAAAAGGTAATTGAACTCTATGCTTTAGATCAAGAGGTAGCAGAAATTTTGAGAAGAGAATCAGATGCTTGTCGTAAAAGCTTCACTATAAAGCCTTCTGATACATTCAGATGTGAAGCTGTTGGTATGTTCTCTAGACTGATAAACATTATTTCACAAGAAGATTTAGAACTATTAAAAAAATTATTAGAGAAAGCTGGCAAAAAGAATGCATTTTGTAAAGGAAAGTGTAAAAATCCTATTCCCGAACCTTTATTTATTTATCCCGAACCTTTAAAAAAGTCATATAAAATCAAAAAGTTATAGCACCATAAAAGTGCTGTGGCGGAGGGGGTGGGANGTTATAGCACCATAAAAGTGCTGTGGCGGAGGGGGTGGGATTCGAACCCACGGTACAGTCTCCTGCACGCCGGTTTTCAAGACCGGTGCCTTAAACCGCTCGGCCACCCCTCCAAACTAGATATACTTTTTGACAAATTTCTTGTAAAAGGTCAATCATTTTAATACGCATTTTAAAGCGTTCTTTGTAAAACTATTTAAGTTTCAATTAAAATAATTCTTCATAAGTTAATTCTTTGAGTGTGTTATCTAAGAGTTTCATTTTTAAACATGATAGTTTTTTCTGAAAAAATGGAAGGTAATTATGATATTTATCATTTTTTTCCTGTTTAAAAATTTTTTACAAAGCAATATTTTTTTTAAGTTCTAACAATCGTTTTCGTAATAATAAGAAATGTTTAGTTGAAAATGTTTGATAAATTATATTAAATTCCGGTCGTGTATTTTTGAATTATTTTACCTTTCCAGATATTTATTTTATTTAGATCGTTCATATTGGCGAAAAGAAAATGTTATTACTCTGACAGTTTATGAGAGATAAATTTGTAAGAATGACATATATATTCAAGGAAAGTTTTTATTGAGTTTAAATTAAGTACAATTCAATAAGAAAGCTCTTTAAAAGATTTTAATTTTTTAAATAAAAATATTCAGATATTTAGTGCGTCTAAAGACGTACCTTAGAGGGAATGGCTGATTTGCACTATTTGAATAAAATTTTATGTAAGATTTGCATCGATAGTTTAAAATCTCTTCTAGATATGACTGGAAATTAGGTATATTTGTAATGCTTTTTCTGTGGGATAAGCAAAAAGTTAATTTGAATGGAAGAAAAAATTATTGAGCAATACCCTTAGATCAATAGATAGTTTGTGAAGGTGTTACATAGTTTTTCAGGAATAGAACTTAAAAACGCTAAATTATTGCAGAGTCAGAAAGCGTAAACTTTAAAAGACAAAGTTTTAAAAGCCGATTCATTCACAAGTATGTGTAAATAAAATATTTATGTCTAATATGAGAGAATAGGTTATTCCTGATTCTATTGAGTTTTTTTGCCTCTATCCCTCATCTTTTTGAAGCTTTTTTATGGTTTCAAGAGCGAGTTTTTTACGGTCTGCACTCTTTGTGTAAAGAGATGCCATAGCATCATTTGTCCAGCCAAAAATTGCTTTGGGTTGTGATACTGTTACACCAGAATTAGCGGCCACGTTTTGCTGCTAATTTTCTCAATCCATGCGCCGATTTTTTGATACCTGCTTTGGTACACACATTATAAAATGTAAATCCGAACCTATTTTGGGGGATTTTTTTCCAGCATTTACCACAAATGAATGTTTCATCACCTATGGGACCTGCTTCAAGCATTTTGGCTAATTCTGGTAAAATAGGAAGAAAAACATCTGTTTGAAATTTACGTTTTTCTGTTTTGAGGTGAATGATATTATCATTGACATCTTTCCAGGCAATTCGTACAGCATCATCACGACGCAAGCCCGTATATAAAAGAACATCAATCCAGATACGTTCATGGGTACCATGATGCCATCTTTGATAATATTTTTCGACATCTTCTTCTGTCCAAACGGAAATCTCTCTTTGTTTTTGAGGGGGGACCCCTAAAGTCGGATTATTTTCCAAAAGACCTTGATCAATTGCCCAATTAAAAAGCCCATTAAGGGCTTTCAGAAAGTTTCTAGCCATTGCTGGTGTTTCTTTGCGCCGTTCAACGCCGGCTATGATATGTTTCTTTTCAATTGCTTGGTATGGAATATTTCCTATGGAGTCGCATATCTTCATAAGAATGTATTCTTTT
>NZ_JBHIQH010000055.1:0-2989 GCF_042196485.1 Bartonella sp. AD24XZML
TACCGCCTCAACCCTCAATAAAGGCAGTATCCAATCTATAAGAGGATGCACTCCAGCCCTCTCAAAGAGTGCATCCTTCCCTTCAAGGGTTTTACTCAATTTTCATCGCATCTCATTTTTATGAACCCTCATTTTTATGAATCCTTGGTCAAAGGCACAAAAAGAAGTTTGCTAGCAACTATTGTATCACCCACCTTATGGGATTCCACTTGCCTACAGAGCTTTCAAACTTTTTTACGCCTTTATAAAATCGAATCTGAAAGAATTCATTAAGGCAATTAAGAGTAAATTTTGTCAAAATATAGACAAAGTTTATTCTTTTTTGTGATTGTTGTATTTTTACTATAGTTATTTAAATCGAATTTATATATGATACGTATCGATATTTATTTATCGAAATAAATATAGGAGAAAAACTATGAATATCAGATATTTTTTCATAGCTGGGGCTATTACAAGTGGTTTAGCTCTCGCGATTCAAAAATCTGATCGTATAGTCAATAAACAACCCTCTCCTATTGTTGCTCCTTATACTATCGAGAAAACAAATTTACAGTTTGTTAAACAAGTAAGGGACACATCGGATACATTGAATATACTGAGAGTCAGTAATAGAAGCGCATCAGAACAAGCATCAATCAACGATATATACGATAAAGCAGAAAATTTATTGAATGCAATAGCTGGTTTTTTAGGATCACTTATTATATATTTCTTGCAACTTGTTGCTACTAAAATATAAGATACAAAAAGTTCTTAAAGTAAGGTTATATACATTTTGTATATATTGTAAAATTTAAATAAAAAGGCCCTTTATAAAATGGGGCCTTTTTTAGTTTAATTTTTCCTTTGTTTTAGTTTAGTTTTTATTGTGTTTTTATTTTTATTGGCGAAATATCATCGCCTTCAAAAATGCCATTTTTACTTGTCTCACATCTCAAATGACAAAGGCTCTACCCCCTAGCTTCCCTCCCATAGCGCTTTCGTTAATAAGGGTCCGCAATCTTCCTGTTCTTCCCAAAAATTCCTCTGTTTTCAAGAAAATGACCATGCATCTCCTATGTCATCGGATTGGCTTACAGATCTCCATGAAGCAGACTGAAAAACACAAAAATACCATAAATTTTTGTATCAATATCACTATACTGAAACACTGTTGAGGCTTAACAAGCGCTGCTTCATTGGCAAGGACTTCTTAAAAAGACAAAAAATACCTCAAAGGCAAAAGACCTTAACACTGCTCAAAAATGCCATTTTTTGCCTTCCTCTCACCTCAAATGACAAAGGCTCTAACTCCTTAAAGGGCTCTAACCCTTAAAGGGCTCTAACCCTTAAAGCTCCTCCCCATAAGCGCTTTAGTCAATGGACCTTTCCCTCATACCGCTTGAATAAGCGATAATTTATGAGCATTTTCTAACAAAAAAGAGACTGTCTTTAAGAAGATAGCAAAATTTATAATTGATTTTTCTCCTCTATTCTTGAGGATCAAGCCATTTCCAGTCTATTTTTTAAAATCTTGGCTATTATTCTCGATTTTTCGAACCCTTTATTTTGCTCTGGTAAGAAAGGTGTGAAAGCGCCATGATTGAGACGCTTTCACATCTTTTAAATAAGGGTGCTTTTCTTCAACAGGAGAGTACAACACTAATCAATTTTTATATCCATAAATGCAGGTTCACCATCTTTAATATAAGTAATATCAGGAGCATGTTTTACCCCCTCTGCTTCAAACACGAACTGTTCATCACTCACCCCTTCAAATCCTTGTTCTCTTAATTCTTGTTTTTTCTCCTCAACTAATTTTTTATGAAAATCTCGTTTTTGATTACACAAATTAAGGTTTCTATCTCTAAAAAGCTGATAGTCCATGGCTATGGACAACTTCTCAGCAACCCGTTCCAGCAGATCGTAACTGAACTTTCCTTCCCTTTCCACTTCTTGAGCGATCACCATCGCGCGTTCCAAATGAACTTTTTCAATGGTTTCATCAAAGCCAAGCTGGTTCCCTGCCGTAAAACTTTCGTCATAAGAAGCTAAAGTCTCCACATCGCCCAGCAAAGCAAGAGCAGCAAGATGCAGCAAAGCATAAGGTGCGAGCTCTATGTCATCATCCGGTGCCCAAGATAAAGAGTCTTTTTCCCAAGGAGGAAGACGATATTGAGAGCGAAAAATTTCATGCAAAGAATCATCTTCCATTGTCCATTTTAAAGTTTTTTCAAGCGCTTTTTTTAAACACGCGGCACTCACTTTTTCTTCAAAAATTTCCAATCCATTGGGCACAAAATTCATAAATACCGTTGGCAAAACCCCAGAATTATGAGGATTAATCGTCTGACAAGCAGCCGCAAAAACACCGCTCATAATTAAAAGCCCGCGATCAAACGGGGAAAATTCTTCCACGTGTTTTTCGTTATAAAGAAACTGCACTTCGCGATCTGGTAAAAAGAGGGTTGCCAAATAATCTCCTTTTCCCTCGATGTCCACAGACCACCCCAAGCTTTTTAAAAGCGCTGTTGCACTTTCTATCGTGAGAATTTCATCATCATCATAACCGATACAAGATATTGATTTATAATGATAATCTAGCTCTGTTCATATTGAATTAGACCCTCGAATAACGTAGGATTCTCTCATTTCAAATCTGTTTATCTTGAATCAATCAAAACCACTTACTTGCACACCACAAGCGGGGTTGATGTGTGGGTAAAAATTGTACAAGAAAGGAGTAAAAATGGTTCTTATGAATCGTCTTAATGCAAGGGCTGTCGCAACTTTGGGAGCTGGTAAATATAATGATGGTGCCGGCTTGCTTCTTCACAAACGTAAAGATGGTGGTGCTCAATGGCTTTATCGTTATACCATTCATGGTCGGCGCCGCGAAATGGGCTTGGGTGCCTTGCGAGATGTTTCTTTAAAACAAGCCCGTGAATTGGCAACTAGGTGGCGGGCTGTTTTACGTGAGGGGCATGACCCTATTAAAGAACGCAAC
>NZ_JBHIQH010000056.1:0-3216 GCF_042196485.1 Bartonella sp. AD24XZML
AGTGGGGGAAATACTACATTTGCAGGCGCCGTGGTTTCTGCAAACCGTGTAGAGATGGGTGTTGGTGGTGATTTCACCATTGTCAGCCGCAGTGATAAGGGACAAAGTTCCAGCAAGCAAAACTCTGTTTCCATTGGTTATAATAGCCGAGAAAAGGATGATGCAGCCACAACCAATATTTCCTTGAACAAGGATAAATCCTCTAGTGATTATCATAGTGTTGTGGAACAATCAGGCATCAAAGCGGGTGATGGCGGCTTTAATATCAACGTTAAAGATAAAACGACCCTAACCGGAGGTATTATTGAAAGCACCGCGCCGGCAGATAAAAANTACTATCGTCATTACTGATGAAGCAGGGCAGAAGGCATTAACAGGGCAAGATGTTGAGCAAGCCATAGCCTCCCTTAATCGGGATACTGCCACCGCCCATAAGGGTGTACAACAGCTCGATGTAGGCAAGCTGGAACAAATCGTCCATGAAAATCGCGAAATGGCGACACAACTTTTAGAAGAAGGGTTTAAATACAGCGATGATTCCTATAAAACCATGTTTATCAAAGAGCACCCCATCGCCGTGGTCGACCGTGATAAAGATGGAAAGATCATCTATAAAACAGATGAAAATGAGCAGTATATCACAGACGCTCGTGGACAACCAATCCCTAAGTTCCATTATTTAACGGATGAAGAAAAGCAGCATTTGCAAGAAGGCTCTGATGGCAAAGTGCATGTGTCCTTTAATGGCATCTTTACACCACCAGAGGAAGCCGCTGTTTATGCAGAGCAACACGCCAAGGATAAAAATAATGCACCGCTTTATTTTGTGGTGTTCCCAGAAGCCGATTCTGCTATTTCAGAGCTTCTGGTCGCAGGATACCAGAAGTTTATGGAAAATAACTTGTGGGGTTTGACTAATTCCACACAAGAAGCAAAAGGTTTGATGTATAGCTATGGTCTTACAGGGTTAGAACTTTACGGCCATAGTCGCGGGACGATGACATTGGGGAATATGCTGTATTCTTTCAAACAAGAAGGTGTGCACGGGATAGCCAACGAAAACACGACTATCAATCTCTATGGACCAGCCTTTAATGTTTTAGTTGCATCCGGTCTGTTAGGGTATGTGAGTGATGGCAAACAAACCACGATTGGTTTTGATGGGCATAGATATGACTTTGTCAGCAGAATTATTGGCGGCAATAGCTATACTTACGAGACAATACCTGCTGGTAGTAATTGGTGGAAAGAAACATGGAATATGTTCACAAGTCCTTACAATCCCCATACTTGCCTTGGAGATGCGGGTCCGAAATGCCAAGATATATATGGACTTTCCCATCGAGTACAAGTCCCTTTAAGGAGGAAAAAATGAAACAAATCTTTAAATTATTGAGTTGCATAGCTTTATTAGTTATAATGGGATGCCAGTTTAATAAACCTCCTGCAGGATACTTCACTGTGTGGGAGAAAACAGGAGCAGATCGGCTTGAGGTAAAAAAAGCCTTGTTAGAATGTGGCATGCCAGCTCCTTATGATGTATTTCCAGAAAACAGAAATTTAAGCAACAATGCATGGGCAACCATAGAAGCTTGTATGATTCAAGCTGGTTTTCATGATAAATATGATGTGGGGGGGGGCTGGTGTGGAAATCATAAAGCCGAAAATCTCCCGATTTGTCGTCCAGGCGCTGTTGTTCCACAGAGAAGTGTCAAGAAGCGCTTAAACAGCCCTTTTTGTAAAAAGCATCCAGAACAATATGAATGCTATCCTTAAATATTGCTGTTTGTGATGATCAACAATCCGCTATGCTTGCCTTCGCTTGGAATGGTGGGATTGTTTTCTCAATTTACCATCTCAACTCAGTTCAGAACTGTCTTGAAAAACGGAGATAAAATATCAACAGGCTTTAGAGCCTTTTTATTGTAAATAAATCCATTGAAAGAGGGGAAAATGAAAAAAATCTTAAAACTATTGAGCTGCATAGCTCTCTTAACTACAGCTGGATGTGTTAACTCAATTCCCTCACTTTCTCCAGCATTATGGAGAAATAAAATACTTTTAGAATGTGGAGTACCGGACCTTAATAAGGTTGTGGCGCTAGATTTGAATCAATTTGCCAGTATTGAAATGTGTATGGCGCAATCAGGTTTTCGCCCTAGCTTTACAATACAAGATTGGTGTGAAAATCATAAATCGGATAATCTTCCCATATGTCGTCCTGGTGCTGTCATGCCTCAGCGAAGTGTTGAGAGACGCTTAAATAGCCCTTATTGTAAAAAGCATTCAGAACAACTTGAATGCAAACCTTAGGTCTTGCTTCAGCAGAGAAAGCTTTGAATTTACACCAAATAAAGCTCCAGGTTGATGAGTTTGAGAAAGCCTTGTCCGTCCTTACATGACAAGGTTTTTTTATGCCGCGTCGTTATAACGTTGCTGTTTTGCTTGCTCGATGACATTCAAAAGATCCGATTGTAACCAACGGGATAAAAAGCCAAATTTTAAAGGTTTTGGGAGAGAGCCATTGGTAACATGACGCCGGAAAGTTGAGACACTCATATGAAGCAATTTTGCACTTTCACGGTTTGTTAAAAGACTATCATTTTCTGTCATTCTAAAATCCTTTCATTCTTAAAAAATAGAAACAAATCATAAGCATTTATTAACCATATCTTTGAATCATTGGAAAGGTATTTATTCTATAAAAAACAATATTTTATCATATAAATTCTCATGTGATAAATTATGAGTCTAATTGAGAGCGAATGAGAGAGAAGAGAGAGAAAGTTATCCACAGATCATGGGGTTATTCACCCCATATCTTAAGATTGACCGGTGACATAAGCCGCCCATTTATCCATATAAACGCGGCGCTGTTCTAAATAATCAGTACGACGATAGGCACGTTCTACTTTACCGCCGACCGTATGAGCTAAAATAGTTTCAGCGACCTCATAGGGGGCATCGGTTGTTTCAGCAAGCCAATTGCGTAAACTAGAGCGAAAACCATGCGGGCAGGCTTCAAGTCCAATACGTTTCATATATTGAGCCATACACCTATGCGCGAGGGGACCGCGACCTGTTGCAGAAAAGAAGAAATCATTGCGTGATAAAAGGCGCGCTTGTTTTAAAATTTCTAATGCTTCTGATGATAAAGGCACGCGAAACTCTGTTGTGGTATCACGTTTTCCTTTCATATTTTCAGCAGGAATAGTC
>NZ_JBHIQH010000057.1:0-1585 GCF_042196485.1 Bartonella sp. AD24XZML
ATTTCATCAGAATTTATAAGAATTGGATTTTCCATAATTTCTCCTCCCTAACGCCTCTTGGCAATTGTTTGTGCGTGGTTTATGGAATATATATAATACGCATAATGCATACTTGTCAACAATAAAATATGCGTTATGTGTATTTTATTTTTAACGGTATAAAAATCTTGTAAGAAGATTTTTTCTAAATGACGATTCTCATGAAAGGGGAAGGTGAATGGTTATGAAAATAATAAAAAGTGATATAGAACTAGATAACAAAATAATGCATCTGGTTTCTACATTTAGTAATGAAAGAAAAAAAGCTTTTATTTTTTTTCTTCTGCATGCAGGCGATTTAAAAGGTGAAGAATTGTTTCTTTATCTGGTTGAGTTGTTTTTTGCAGTAGATTAATAATTTGCTCATCAACAGTTTTTTTTGTCGCAGGAATTGGAAAGGAGGGGCCTTCTCCCTCTCCAGTTAATAACCATCCTTCACTAATTCTAAATGCTTTTGCATATTTCGCAGATGCCCGCGATATTCCTCTTAATCCTTGTTCGTGCTGTATATAGCTAGAGTAGTTCCAGCCAAAATATCTAGCTGCTTCTTTAGCACTTCTAAAACCACGCGCTAAACGCGCTTTTATTAATCTAGCAGATTGGTCTATCGTGTTACTAAGCATTTTTATCTCCTTAATATATTCATATTGCATATAATTGGTATGCGTTTCGACTTGACTTTTAAGTACTCATAATGCATATTATTTTTTATGGGAAAAATAGCAGTAAAACAGTTACGTAAAAATCTGAATTTAACTCTGAAAGAAATGGCAGAACGGTTAGGCGTCAACAAGTCAACAGTATGGCGTTGGGAAAAATATGGTGTTCCTTCAAGAGGAGCCGTTGCATATCTTCTCGAAGCGTTATGGAATGAACAATCTCCTCCAACGCCTGCTTTTATCAAGGGTTCCACTGTTTGCATGAAGCCATGTGAACAAAATGAAATGTTGCAATCTCAATATGAAGAAAGAAAATAAAAATGGACAGTTTGGCAGCGATGATTGTGTTTTTTATAGTCAATGTAATTACGATTTTTTGTTTTTATGTCTCTCATAAAAAAATGCAAAGCTCTACAAAGGTGTTGCAAAGTTCATATTATACTTTTTACATTTTAGAAGATTTTACAAAAGAAATGCATTTTCCAGATGGCAGCACAATTGTTTTTAGCGATTCTGATTGGGATTTTTCTCTTGATGAAAATGATAATTTAATAGCTAAAAGTGCTTTAGGACCTTCATTGTCCATAAAAGCATATAGTAACGCATATGGTTTCAAAAAACGTTTCATAGATAGCTTACAGAAATACAATCGATCTACACATTTAGTTAGTGCAGCCAGATAAGGCATGTAGTGTGTGTCTAAATTGAGTGAGTTCATTTTTTTAAACTTATGACTACACGCTCTGTCATAGCACACATATAAATACGCAACAGCAGGGGGGATTATGATCACTAATGCACAAACCATTCTCTGTCTTGATCTAGGGATGAAGACTGGCTGGGCGCTTCGTGATGCAGATGGTTTTATCACAAGCGATACAGAACAT
>NZ_JBHIQH010000058.1:0-4541 GCF_042196485.1 Bartonella sp. AD24XZML
TTGTTTAGGGAGGCTGTCAAAGTACAGTTGAAAGGAATTCCACCAAGCACGCCCAGACCAAGCGGGTATAAAGCGGGCTGTAATCTGGAGCCATTCAAGCCCCAACTCTATTGCCGCAAGAGAGCCGCGAATATTTTGCCATGCAAGACCCTGATCAATTAAATCATAAAGGTTAGAGAAATAAGGGTTTAATTCTTGTAAGCCATATTCGTCTATTAAAAAGGGCAACCAAGAAGGCGGACGCGTGATAAATTTCGCGCGTGGTATTTNGTTTAATTCTTGTAAGCCATATTCGTCTATTAAAAAGGGCAACCAAGAAGGCGGACGCGTGATAAATTTCGCGCGTGGTATTTCTTCGAGTGCCGTTTTAACGTGAGGGTCAAGAGCCATTGCTTCTGCAAAACAGCGTTCAAACAAGCTCGAATTCGGGGGCAAAAGTGAGGAGAGCATCAATAAGCACGCCCCCGTTCAGACAAGACAATATCCCCTAGTGCAACCGCTTCATCAGGTGCGACCAAAATATCCTCACAAGGTTGCGTTATGTTCACATGGTGAACGCCCTCAACCATCAAGCGGCTTAGTATCCAACTTAAAGACAAATCACGTCCAAGCCTTTGCGCACGCGCCCATTCCGCTCTTAAATTCTGCTCCGCTCTTTCCAAAACAAAGGAGCCTTCATCCGGTAACAACCAAAAATCAGCAGAAACATTGATCATCCGCTGTACCGCGCTTTTCACAAAGATGTGGTCATTAGTCATTTTAACATGGGGGGCATCAAGGGCTGCTTGTACCTTGGCAATTAAAGCCTCATCAGCCACCCCTGAAGGAGCGTCACTAAAAAGCGCAACATGAATAAGCGGGCTTTTACCCTCACGATAAACAAAAGCATCTTTGACATGGATATCGCTTGAGAGAGCAAAATATTGAATGCGTGGCGCTGTGCCACCTGTGGAATGTCCTTGTCTATTCAAGCGAATGCGGCGGCGCAAACGCGCATCATCTTCATCCAAAAGGCGCGTGACCCCATGAAAATCCCCCAAATGATCTAAGCTTGTTCCACGCGCAAATGTGAGTAAATTATCCCGCGCCACTTCATTGACCCGCTGGCGCAACAGCAACTCTTCATAAGCGGCCGCTTGCAATTGAATGACCACCGGATCATAAGCCGTCTTTTCCACATTATAAGGAATATGATGCGCCGCAAAAAGCTCAGTCAAACGCGTGATCTTTTGCTCTAAAATTGCTTCAACAGAAAGCTCTTCAATAATTTGTGGGAGAGGTAAAGGTTCAAACTCTGTCATCACCAACCTCTAAATTGATGCTCATTGGCTCTTTGTGTGACCAATCCCCCAAATGCCCATCGGGATAAAAAACACCCGTTAAAACAAAATGGAATGTGCCTTCACGCGTTGCTTTTGTCAGATCAATCCTCTGCAACGAAAACCCAGGCTCTCCACACTCTGGATCATCCAAAGCTTCAACAATTGCTTGATAAAGCTGCATCATCGTCGCAGGATCAGCATTGGCATCTTGGAATGCTCCAACATCACATCCATAATGACGACGCAAAACCCCTGTCCCAATCCTTGTCGTCAGACATTTACGGAGTGACTGTTGGCAATGGTCCCAACCATATAAGAGAGAGCCATCCTTTTCGCTCATCCCACACCGCATGCTTTAAGCCCCTTTGCTTGTCTTTGTGTTAGAAACAGTTGGGGGCGCAGAAACAACAGGTGCTGGTTTTTCAGCGATCTGACCAAGCAGCAACGGATATTTAGCCGCTTCCTCACTTAAACAAATTTCTTCACCTTTGCCCGGTGAACGCTTGCCTGCAACAAAGTCTGCATTGGTTAAAATAACATAAGTATTCTCACGCATAATAAAACTCCTTTAAAGAGGACTAGAGGTTGTGGAGGGACCCATTTTGACCCCACCGTGTTTGTGGCTTGCACCAACAGATTTTTGATTGTGCTGCAAATCTTCTGCTTGAATATGCACACTGCCCGTTAATTCAACACGGGTTGATTGATGAGAAAGCACCAAACCTTTTTCACTCAAATGGATTCGGTTTTCTCCATGGGAGAGAATAAGTTCCTCTTTTGTGATGCGCAGTGCTCCACCGGCATAACAGAGCGCCAACTCTTGGAAAGAGCGTGCGGGATTAGGCATATCCTCACTATAACTATCACGCACAACCAGAGAGGCAGAGCCAATTTCGCCATGGGGATTTAACAACCGCACCGGATCACCAACATGGAGGGGCATATTGCTTGAGAGAGCGCCAGAAGCTTCTTGCGCTTGTAGCCAAGGCGATAAAACCGCTTGTCCATTGGAACCCTGTTCAGAAAGTTTTACCCGCACCCTATGTCCATCAACTTGCACAACCCGCCCAATCATGTGCTGGTTGGCAAGACAGCGTTCAAGCGCATCAAGACGCTTCATTATTTGCCGCAAAGTGTCACTCAACAAATGCGCATCATTCATGGCAACACCTCATCATCACATGAGAGCAACCCAGCTTTGAGTTGTCCTTCATCACAAAAAATATCCTGTCCCAACTGATGCAAATCTTGGTGCCATTCCACCACGCTTATCGATACACCACGCTGCTTAATCGCCGCGGAAATAATCGGTTCAATTTGCACCTCACGCGGGGCACTCAAATGCGTTAGCCCCCACAATTGCCCGCTATGACAAAGTACCGCAATGGCTTCTGCTAAAAGCCAACTGGAAACATCACGCTCTTTACCCGTGGTGATAATAAAAGCCCCTAAATGAAGATCAGCACTCATCTGTCCAGAAGCAACAGAAATTAAACGGCTTTCTAACACCGCAACACGCACAGCTGGAGCCACCAGCATCTGTGTTTCAAGTTCTTCTAAGTTAAAACGTCCAAATTGACAGCCGCAATCACGCACATCCGGCAAAGCGCCTTTAAGGCTTCTTATCACCGCTTCACGAAACTGATTAATGCGCCCTGCTTGCTTGACCGTTTGTCTCATGAAAAGACCCTTTCCAGCCAATCTTCCACTGCTTTGATAATTTCCACTTTATTGTGCTCTGAAAGCCCCAAATAAGGGCGTGCGGGCATGATCACTTGATGCACACAAACAAAGCGGTGTGCATTGCCGCTTTTAAGAAAAAAGCGCAGTGTCTTGCCATTTTTCGGGCGAATAACCCCACCCAATTGGTGAATCCGCGCATAAACCAACCCAGAGCCCACAATCACCTGTTCTGGTGAAGCTTTCATATCAATGGAGCGTGAAAGCGCCCCACTGGCATAAAGAATGGAGGTGCGAGCATGATTGTTTTTCCACTTCTCTCCTTGGGGAGAGGTTTTTTCGCTTTGAATCCGCCGCCTTGTGCTCTCTTGGATGAGACGCCCAACCCCTTGTGCCAAAGTCCCCATCGAGCGATCAGCTCCCTTTTGCAAAAAGGATAAAGCCGCTTCAAGCCCTGTCTCTTTAATCTCAATATGGGTTGAAACAGACATGTTATCTTCCCATCAAACGCGGTTTGGCATGAAAAAAAGCCCCATCACGCACGGGACCATCTTCGCTCATAATTTTAGGCTCATCTATGCCTAAACCCGCTTTGCCTTCCGCAATGCGTTTCAAGAGTTCAACCGCCTGTTTGTAACGATCTTCAATGGTCGTGGTCAGTGCCGTATGGCGTATGGCTAAATTATAAACAGCAATATTGACACAGATCATCCCCAGAGCCGCCGGCTGTCCAGCAATGGGGACGCAGTAGCGATGAGACAAATGCACATCAATCTCACCACTTGCCTGTTCGAGCGCGCGGGCAATGGCTTGCTCTGAAAAAACTGGATCAGAATTCTCATCCATCCCGCACAAATCATCCAAGAAGTCATCACCCCAGAGCTCTTCAATCAATCTTTTGCTTGCATAAGCCATGTTTAAAAGTTTCCCTTAGACAACTTCTTGCAACAAAACGCCGGCATCTTTTGCGGCGACCAATTCACACACGCGTTCCCCCACACGCACCCGTTTACCACCTGACAAGCCGATATCTGGATCAATGATCACTCCAGACAAACGCTCGCCCAACTGGGCGCTAAAGCCCCAACTGATCACCGAACCATCTGCCTGTTGTTTGGTAGGGTCAATATAAAGCAGTGCAATCTTATTGCTCCAAACGCGTGCCAATTGTGCCGAACGCCCTTTGCGTGCCAAATTCACTTGCGATTCACCAATGAGTAAACGATCGGGGTGTATTTCCATCAGATCAGCAAATTGCGCCTTGGTGACAAAACCATCAGCAGTGCCACCCCCTTTAACGGCTTTAATGATTTTGGGATGACGTTTGAGTTTTGACCAAACAACTTTACCCATCACAATGGTGTTGGGCGTATAGACGAGACTTTTATCCATCGCCTCATCTAAAGTGGCATAAGGGTCAGATTTCTCATAATCGCTAAATTTATTCTCACCCTTAAGCGTAATCACGCGCTCTGGTGCGTAATTTTCACTTCTTTGCACAAGCGCTGCCACACGCACTTCACGCCCCAATTCCAGCAA
>NZ_JBHIQH010000059.1:0-45165 GCF_042196485.1 Bartonella sp. AD24XZML
TTTGGTAAAATTTTACGGAAACTTCGCATTGATCACTCCGAACGCCTCTTAGATATGGCTAAGAAATTAGACATATCTGTATCATTTTTATCTTCTGTCGAGATTGGCAAAAAATCTGTTCCTGTAGGACTGGAGGAAAAAATCATAGAGCTTTATGGTTTAGATAAAGAGAAGGCTTTACTCTTAAGGAAAGCAGCTTATGCTTGTCGCAAAAGTTTTACAATCAAGACTTCTGATCCGTTGAGACGTGAAGCTGTTGGTGAGTTTGTTAGAAATTTAGAGAATTTTTCACGACAAAACTTAGCAGAATTAAAAGACTTTCTTGAGAAAGTTTGCAAAAAAAGAGGCGTCCTATAGAGATAGGTTGAAAAATCCTATTCCCTAACTTTTATTTACGCGTCCCTCACTGTAAAAAATATATGGAAAATCAATAATTTATTTTGGATAAAAAAGAACATGGTGCCCAAAAGAGGACTCGAACCTCCACGCCTTACGGCACAGGTACCTGAAACCTGCGCGTCTACCAATTCCGCCATCTGGGCTTATAAAATTCATCTAAGCGCATGAAGCAACTCTGTCAATAAAATTATAGAATTTATTTTTTCAGCTTAAAACGATAGCATTGAACTTTTAAGGGAGATCATGATTTTAGAAGTTTAAAGTGTGAGGACTGTCTTTGATAAAATTGTTGAATCCGGATTAAATGTGTAAATAATAGGAATGCCGGTCGCTAATTCTTGAGATATAATTTCCTCACCGGAGAGACCTTCAAGCGCCATAATAAGAGCACGAAGAGAATTTCCATGTGCTGCGATCAAAACAGTTTGGGAGCGCAAAATATAAGGCTGGATATGGTAAAGATAATAAGGCCAGATGCGCGCACCGGTATCGCGTAGGCTTTCTCCATTCGGCGGCGCAATCGTATAGGAGCGGCGCCACATTTGCACTTGCTCCTGCCCCCATTGTTGGCGTATTTCATCTTTATTTAAACCAGAAAGATCACCATAATTACGTTCATTTAATGCGGGATTTTTTATCACTTCTAAATCTGATTGTCCCATTTGCTCTAAAATGTGCTGAGCGGTTTTTTGAGCTCGCTGTAAGGCAGATGTATAAGCGATATCAAACCTCAAACCATATTCTTTCAGTTTTTTTCCTGCTGCTATCGCTTCTGCATGACCTTTTTCTGTTAAATCGGGATCTTTCCAACCGGTAAAAAGGTTTTTGAGATTCCATTCACTTTGTCCATGACGAATTAGTGTAAGTATGCGTCCCATTATAAATTGCCTCTATTCTATTGATTGTTTAAAATTCATCGTTCAATCCCAAAACATCGAACATTGAATAAAGCCCGCTTTCATGATTTTGTGCCCATAAAGCTGCTTTTAATGCGCCATTGGCAAAGATAGAGCGTTCTTGCGCTGTGTGTGAAAGAACAATGCGCTCATTGGAACCAGCAAAAATGACACTGTGTTCTCCAACAACTGTCCCACCACGTGAACAGGAAAAGCCAATGGTGCCTTTTTTGCGTTTACCTATATGACCATTGCGTTCGTTGACACACACATTTTTAAGCATAACATTGCGTCCTTCAGCTGCTGCTTGGCCAAGAAGAAGGGCTGTTCCAGAAGGAGCATCAACTTTGTTAGCGTGATGCATTTCATAAACTTCGATATCAAAATCATCGGCTTCTAATGCTTTAGCGGCTTTCTTTACAAGGTTGGCTAAAAGATTTATTCCAAGGCTCATATTCCCGGATTTGACAATAGTTGTATATTTCGCAAAATCTGCAATTTTTTCTTCTTCTGTTTTGCTAAATCCTGTGGTGCCAATAATATGGACAAGGCTTTTTTGAGCAGCGTAGTTAGCATAAAGAATACTGGCTTCTGGTTGTGAAAAATCTAAAATACCTTCTGTATTAGAAAAGGCATTTTGGGGATTGTCAGTGATACTAATCCCAAGAGAATCTGAACCAATTAATGCACTGGCATCTTTTCCTACAAACGGTGAGCCTTTACGTACAAGAACAGCACAAAGCTCTACATCTTTCCTCTGCTGGATTGCTGTAATGAGTTCACGTCCCATTCTTCCATTTGCACCAACAACTGTAAGGCGCATTTTTATCTCCTTATGATACTTTACTGTGCAGTATAGGCAAATTCTTGCCTTCTTTCCAATGGTTCTTTTTCTTTATAGAAAATTTTTTTCCTGCTTTAATTTATCTTGTTGTGCTGTAAAACACTGTTGTTTAGAGCAAGTGATATAAGATCTACAAATTTAAATAGAGATGTTTTTCGTTAGAGTGTGTGATGAATATTCTTAAGTAAGGTTTGCTTATGAAACCTAATGAAGATTGTGTATTACTTTACGCTTTTGTTTCTTTCGTTCTTTAAAGGGGAGCATTCTTCATGCAAAATAAGATCTTCCAAACAAAATAGACCTATGTTGTCAATTCATGCGCTTTCACTCATCAATTCCATTTGTGACGCATAAGAAAACGATTATTTATCATTGTATATCAATATGTTATACATAAATAAAATCACGTAAAAAGGGGTAAAAACAAGGGGCTAACAAGAAGTTGGATTGTTTACACACGAGAGTTGGGCGGATTCTTCATCTTTTAGGAAAGTCAGTTGAAAAAATTGTTATGTTGTAAAAACGCATGATGAGGCTTTGTTTATTATAGAGAAAATAGGATATATATTATGCAATGCGTTTTTTCATATATTGGGAAGAATGGAGTATAACATGCGTTAAGTATTGTTATTTTATTTGCCTAGCTTCCAATGATGCTACAGTTCTTGTATTTAAAGAGAGTTTTTAAAATCCTTTCTTAAGTATTTTTTATCCCTGTGCTGATCTTTTTTGTGACACGATAAGAAAGTGATTTTTGTGATTCAATTATAATGGGTTTTATTCTCTGTTTAATACGATCATAAATCAATGTATTATTATATTGTTTATACGCATGCATAAAAATTCATAAACCTATAAATATCCTTTAGATAGAATATCACTTTTATTTTTGTTTGTGAAAGAAGGCTAGAAATCAAGATCTGCATAGTGAGCACTTGCAACAATTCCGCGGACGCGATCTGTTAAAAGAGAACGAAAAGAAGGGCGTGATTTAATTCTCATATACCAGTCTTTGGCAGCAGGAGATTGTTCCCAGTCAATTTCCCCTAGAAAGTCAAGTACAGAAATAGAGGCTGCTGCTGCTAGATCTGCATAGGACAAGGCAGAACCGACTAAGCTATCGCGAGAGGCGCAGAGCCAATTGAGATAGTTCATATGTGGTAAAATATTGGCACGTGCATTGCGTAAAATTTGTGAATTAGGAGCACCACCGCCAATGGCAAGTGGCATTTCACGTTTATGGATTCGTTCTCGTACGATATGGCGCGTTGCTTCATTTTCGAATTTATTTAAGAACCAGTCATTGAGACGGCGTACTTCCGCACGATCTAAAGGATTTTCCGGAAAGAGCTTATTTTCTTGTCGTAAACTTCCATGTGTTTCGTCTAAATATTCGCAGATAACAAGAGGACCTGATAATGGAACCTCGTGTTCATCGAGAAAAACAGGGACATGACCAGCAGGATTGAGGGCTAGAAATTCGTGTCTTCTTGCCCATTCATATTCTTCAATAAGTTGAGTGGTTACACCATATTCCCCAAGAATGAGGCGTATGAAGCGCGAGGCAGCGGATAGGGGAGAGTGAAAAAGTGTCAGCATAATTTACACTATCAAATAGAGTTGAAGAGAATTCTTTCAAGTAATCATTTTTATAAAGATGCTTGACTAGAAGTACAAGATCATTAGTAGCTGCTAGTAATTATAATTAATAAATTGTTAATGACTAGAAATTGTTCTCTTATGCGATGGTTTGCAAAATGGCAGCACGTAATTCTTCTAAACCGATAGCTTTTTCTGAAGAGGTTACAAGAAGCTCAGGATAAGCTGCTGGGCGTTTAAGAAGCTTTGTTTGTGTGCTCATAATTAATTTTTCCAAGGCATTTGATTTGATTTTATCGCTTTTTGTCAAAACAATGTGATAAGAAACAGCTGCTTTATCAAGGAGAGCAAGAACATCTTCATCATTATTTTTGATTCCGTGCCGTGAATCAATCAAGATATATACACGTTTTAACGTTGTGCGCCCCCGTAAATAGCTAAAAATCAAATTTGTCCACGCATCAACAAGATTTTTAGGAGCAGCAGCAAAACCATAACCAGGCATATCTACTAATGCTAGAGGGGGAAGGTCTCCTAGTTGCCCACTGAATCCATCGGGGACAAAATAATTAAGCTCTTGAGTCCGTCCTGGTGTATTTGAGGTACGTGCTAAGCTTTTTTGTTGGACGAGTGCGTTGATTAAAGATGATTTTCCAACGTTGGAACGTCCTGCAAATGCAATTTCTGGTGGTCCTTCGGGGGGGAGAAAGCATATTGCTGGTACACCACGAATAAAAATCCAATTGCGAGAAAAAATTCCAGAAAGGGAAGAATCTCTTGTCATTCATGCACTTCTTTTTTGGGTGATCTTCTCCAGATGGCTTTCAGATTATCAAAAAGCTCAATTTTAACTCCTTGGCGCTTCATCATGATACCTTGCTGAATAATTGATAATATATTATTCCATGCCCAATAGATGACGAGACCAACAGGGAAAGAGGCGAGCATAAAAGTAAAGACAACAGGCATCCATGTGAATATCATCGCTTGGGTTTGGTCTTGAGGAGCAGGATTCATACGCATTTGTAAAAACATCGTTATTCCCATAATCAAAGGCCATGCACCAATCATAAGAAATGTTGGCGTTGTATATGGCAAGAGACCAAACAAGTTAAAAAGAGAAGTTGGATCGGGTGCCGCTAAATCTTTAATCCAGCCAAAGAAAGGTGCATGGCGCATTTCAATGGTGATATAGAGAACTTTATAAAGAGCAAAGAATATTGGGAATTGAACCAACATTGGCCAACAGCCTGCAAGGGGATTTATTTTTTCGGTTTTATATAGATCTATTATTGCCTTTTGTTGTTTGGTTTGGTCATCGGGATACTTTTCTTTTATTTCTAGCAACCGCGGTTGTAAAAGCTTCATGCGTGCCATAGATTTATAAGATTTATTGGCTAGAGGGAAAAGAAGAGTTTTTAAGAGAACTGTGACAAGAAGGATGGCGATACCAAAATTCCCTGTTTGTTTATAAAGAATATCAATGAGGGAAAACATTGGTTTGGTGATGAAATCAAACCAGCCCCAATCAATTAAAAGAGCAAACTTTTTGATTTTTAGGTTATTTTGATAATTATTAATAATTTCAACTTGTTTTGCACCAGCAAAAAGACGATTTGTAACAGTTTTTGTTTCATTTGGGGCAATCGTTAAAAGCGCTCCTAGCAAGTCAGACTGATAATGCGTTTGCAAACGATCAAAATAAATAAAACGGCTTGTATATTCTTTATTTTGCGGGGGAATAACTGCTACAGCCCAGTATTTATCGGTAATACCAATCCAACCTCCTGTTACTTTGGAAAAAGTCATGCTTTTTTGCCCATTATCAGGATTCGGGTCAAGCTCTGCTAAGGTTTTATATTTTTCAGTTTTGAGCGAATCTCCTGCAATACCTATCATACCTTCATGAAGTAAATAGGTTGCATTTGTATGTTCTGGTGGTGCTGCACGTGCAACGCGGGCATAGGATGAGAGATATATTGGTTGATCACTTTCATTGCTGATAGAATCTTCAATGGTAAACATGAAATGATCATCAACAGAAAGAATACGCCGGAAGATCTGTCCTTGTCCATTATTATAAATTAAAGTGATGGGTGTTGAAGGAGTCAGAATTGTATTGTTTCCCTCTATTTGCCATTGTGTATCCGATTGTGGCAAAGCTTTTGCTGGTAAAGATGCACTTGCAAAACCAAATTCAGCAAGGTAGGTCGTTTTGAAACCCTTAGGATTCAGCAAATCGATTTCCGGTGATTTTTTATCGACTGTTAAACGATATTTTTTGAGGTGAAGATCATCAAATTGTGCACCAACAAGATTAATAGAGCCTTCCAGTTCATTGGTTTTGATCGCAATACGCTTTGTTTTGGCCAATACAGCTTTCCGGATTTCAGGTGTCATGGGCTGTTCGATGATAGATGTTGCTTGATGCGTTGAGGTATCGTCAGAAAAATTCGTCGTGGTAGTAGAAAGGGTTGATTGTTGTTTTGACAATTGCTGTGCGATGACTTGTTGTTTTTGTAACTTTGCTTGTTTGGGAGCAACATGAAGAAATTGCCATGCGATGAGCACTACGAAAGATAAGCCAATAGCGATAAAGAAATTGCGGTTATATTCCATCCGTACACCCTTGTTGTCGTTGCTGATGTTTTATTTTTGGTTTTATTCGCCGATTTAATTCACTAATTAAGGATGTAAAAGGCGCATGTAACGCATCACGATATGCTACAATGACATAGTCTGTTCCTGCTTCCATGTGGTTTGTTACACCAACTCTTACGGCTTCACGCAAGCGCCTTTTGATACGATTACGTTTCACAGCATTACCGTTTTTACGAGTAACAGTGAAGCCTACACGTGCAACAAGAGAATCTTTTCTTTCTGTTGTTTGTTCACGAGATTTAACTTCGAGCAAAAATAAAGGACCATGCCGCTTTTCTCCTGTACGGACAGCCAAAAAGTCTGCTCTTTTGCGAATACAGCAGGGATGTTTTTTCTTCATAAAAGAATATTTCGCAATTTCATTAAATGCCTGCAAGCAGACATTGTAGGTTCATAATAAAAGTTTCACAACGAAGAAACGATGAGCAATTCTCAACGGTTGTGAAAATTTAAATGGTTAAGCAGAAAGCCGCTTACGTCCACGAGCACGTCTTGCAGCAATAACTTTACGTCCTCCAGCTGTGGCCATGCGTGCACGAAACCCATGGCGGCGTTTACGGACAAGTTTAGAGGGTTGGTAAGTACGTTTCATTTATTTAAATACCGCGGAGTGCGGCCCTTCTTAATCTTCGTTTTATGAGTAGTGATGCGCGAGATAAACAATTTTATCCTATCATACGGCTGTTAACCCATAAGGAAAAATATAAAAAAAGTCAATCTTAGATTGTTTTTCTCTCTCTTGAAAGAATACAAAACACCTTATAACTATCTATGATGCTTTTTTACAATACTGTAGGAGTGTTAGAAAATAACGATTGAATCTACAGAACATAAATGGCTAGGGACTTAAAGAATTAAAGAAGATGTGACTGATTACTGTATGCTAAATTTAAAATATCCTTTAAGATTAAGAGTTTTTTTCAGTTTTTTTTACAAAATTTTTATCAGAATATTTATTAAAGTGGTTGTAGACAAACACGATTGATAGGATTTTATAGCAGATTTTATGTTTGAGATTCTTTATTTAAGGATGGTTTCATATTTTTAAAGAGAAAAGATATAAGTAATTTATACTTTATAATTTTGAGTAAAGTAGACAATTATCAGGTGATGAACCTGTAAGTATTTTTCGTTCTTATGCTTATATTTGCTGGTATTTTTATAGAGAGGAAAGAACGTGGATTCTATTACAAGTGAGGCTGTCCGCAACGTATTACGTAAAATCAAAGGACCAGATCTTGAAAGTGATATTGTGTCGTTGGGGCTTCTTTCAGAAATATTGATTGCTGATAGTAAGGTTTTTTTTTCCATTACAGTTCCTGATGGAGGTGTGCAAGAATGGGAATCATTGCGTCGTTCTGCTGAAAAGATGGTATGTGCTTTGGAGGGAGTGGAATCTGTTGTTGTCACACTTACAGCAGAAAAAACAACAAAGACAGCACCTAGTCGGAGAGCAAATCTCTTACCGATCAAAATGCCCATAGAAGGTGTGCGGCATGTGATTGCTGTTGCTTCTGGAAAAGGAGGAGTCGGAAAATCTACGATGGCAATAAATATCGCCTTAGCTTTACAAGATTCTGGTTTCAAGACGGGGGTGATGGATGCTGATATTTATGGTCCTTCGTTGCCACGTTTGACAGGACTTGTTAATCAAAAACCACAGCTTATTGGAGAAAAAAAGATTCAACCTCTTGAAAAATTTGGACTTAAATTGATGTCGATGGGATTTTTGGTTGAGGAAGAAAAGCCGGTAGTATGGCGTGGTCCTATGGTTATGGCAGCTGTAACGCAATTGTTACGAGATGTTGTATGGGGCCCTCTGGACGTTTTAGTCGTTGATATGCCGCCCGGTACAGGGGATGCACAATTAACGCTTGCCCAACAGGTACAATTAACAGGTGCGTTGGTTGTCTCTACGCCCCAAGATCTTGCTTTAGTGGATGCACGTAAAGCAATAGAAATGTTCATGAAAGTTAATGTTCCTATTTTAGGACTTATTGAGAATATGAGTTATTTTATCGCTCCTGATACGGGAAAACGCTATGATATTTTTGGCTATGGTGGTGCACGGGCAGAAGCGGAACGTCGAGAAGTCCCTTTCTTAGCGGAAATACCGCTTGATGCAGCTTTACGATTTTCTTCAGATGAAGGAATCCCTATTTTTGTTGCTAAGCCTAGTGAAGAGCATGCTAAACTATATCGTAAAATTGTTGATCAAATAAAAAATCAACTCTTTTGAATGGGGGGGGATAAGAGAGTTTATTAAAACACAATCATGAAAGACATAAAAATAGTCGCTTCTTTGTAAGAGGAAGTTTTAATGTGTGAATGGAGTATATAGGTTAAATAAACAAAAAATTATTCATGCGTTTGGATAACCTGAAGGGGAACAAAATTGAAGAGCTAGAGCTGTGAGGTAGAAAAAAATATTGGACTTGAGGCAAAAAGAAGAAGACCGAAAATAAAAATATTTTAGAAAAATTGTAAAAGGTTGTAAAAAATATTTTAAAAATCATTTTTTGATACGAGTTTTCTTGATATAAATCTCAACATTTCTTTTTAGAAGCATTCATTTTTTGCAAAGTAGCTTCAAGAGCCATTGTTAAAGCATTCCTTCCCCCTTGTTGAGAAAAGTAATTTGACAAAAATTCATTTGTTCCACCCTTTGTTGAAAACTCTTTTTCAAGCAGTGCAAAATCGAGAGATACAGAACGATCCGTTGCTATAGTTTTACGCATTTCATCTGTAAGATTTCCAAACATCATGGTAAGGAATTCTGCTGATTGCTGTTTTTTTAACCCTTGTGTTATAAACCATTGATGGGCAGTTTCTATAAAATTAAAATATACTCCCATAAGTGAACCAGCTGTCATAAAAAGATTAAACTGCTCTTCCTTATCCAGCACCAATGTGCCCCCCAATGCATCAAATAAATTGCGTAAAAAGGGATGATTGGGATAGATTGGTGTCAAATTTTTGCATTCTGCAACAAAAGGTAATGGAACAGCACGATAAACTTTATGTTTAATCCACTTTTCTATTTCTGCTGCTTTTGCCATAGCAAGTACGGAAATAACCAGCTGTTCTGGACGAAAACGAAGAGAGCACAAAACCTCTTCTGCAATTTGGTTGGGCAAGCAAAGAAAAACACAATCACTAACATCGAGCAACGCTTGGTTATTTTCAGCAATCATAACTTTATCATAAGTGCGTGAAAGGCGCTTTGCTGTTTGTGCATTGCGAGGCGAAACAATAATGGAAGAAACATCAAAGTTGCTTGTCATTAAGCCATTGACCATTGAAGCACTGATTGTACCCGTTCCCAAAAAGCCAAGTCTCATTATCTATTTCTCAGTTTCATATTTTAAAAGGAATTTCAATCAACATCTCAGGTGTTTTAACTAACATAAACGCTAATTGAAGAAGCAACACATAACATAGCAAAAATAATCAAGCCCAAATAGATTTTAGGCTTGTCAAAGAGAACGGCAAAAGCAGAAAACCAACCAACAACAGCTGCGGCTAATGCAAATAAAAAACCTGGTTTATTCATAAGCACAATATGCATTGCCATTAAGCCACCAATAATTAGCGCTCCAAAAACAATGAGCAAACCTGTTGCAAACTTTTCATAATCATCCATATTTCGCTCCTTATAGCGCTCGATTATTACACACTTTTTAACGCATATGCACATAAAAACGAAATGTTTTTTATTGAATATGGTTAAAACGGGAGGGGACTTTTATTGATCAGATGTAAAAAATGCAGGGATATGCTGTGGCCAACGCCAAGGTAAAATTGCAATTAAGTCAAAGCGTACAGACAAAAGGGCATAATCTTTTTGCCGTGCGAGCCAAATATCGGCAGCTGCCTCAATTCGCTTTTCATTCATTCGGGAAACCGCTTCCATTGCTTCAGCCAACGTTGAACGTGCTTTAACTTCAACGATTAACACAAGATTTCCGCGTCGTGCAATTAAATCAATTTCTCCACATTTTGTTTTAAAACGCCTTTCGGCAATGTGAAACCCTTTGCAACGTAGCCACCAAGCTGCCAATTTTTCTGCACGAACCCCTCGATAAAAAGACTTTTGTCTGCGTTTTTTTTGTATCATTTTACGCATTTTTTAAAAAGATTAATCGCTGAAAAAGTTCCTGCTTTTTAAAACCGGTTTTTTTTGCAACAAAAGCTGCCGCTTGAGCAGCAGAATGTGTCCGTGCGCGTTCTAATAGCATTTCATCAATTTCTTGATCACTTATCACATTTAAAGAAGAAGATGATTCTCCAACAAGGACAACAATTTCCCCACGAATATGTGCTTTTTTTCTGTAATTTTCTAACAAATTTCCCAAATTGGAAACATCTACTGTTTCAAACTTTTTTGTTAATTCACGACAAATGGCAGCAGGTCGATCAGCCGAAAAAAGAGTGACCATATCCTGTAAAGTTTCAACAAGACGATGCGGTGATTCATAAAAAATCAAAGTTGCTGGAATCCCTTTTAATTGTTCCAACCGTTTTCGGCGCTGTAGCTTTCGTGCACTCAAAAAACCTGCAAAAAAAAAGCTATCAGTAGGAAGCCCTGTCGGTATAAGAGCGGCTAAAAGAGCGGATGCTCCAGGAATAGGAATAATTTTATGACCAGCTTTACGGGACTCTTCCACCAATCGAAATCCAGGATCAGAAATAAGTGGTGTTCCGGCATCTGAAACAAGTGCTACTGTTTTGTTTTCTGCTAAAGCCGCTAAGAGCTTCGGACCCGCTTTTTGCGCATTATATTCATGATAGAGAAAAGGTTTTTTTTGAATACCGTAACGTTCCAACAAAACACGTGTTACTCGCGTATCCTCACACGCTAAAATATCAATTCCTGCAAGTACTTGCAAAGCACGAAGCGTAATATCTGCAAGATTTCCGATAGGTGTTGCCACAAGATAAAGCCCTGATTCTATAACGGGTGCAGAATAAGCATGCGCACCTATAAAATATGCTTTTTCACACATGCTCTTTTCTTTTCATTAAATTCTCCTCACCACAAGATTTTTATCCATACTCATAAGCCATTTTGGCTCATTTTTTACCAGCACATTTTTTATCATTACAAAGGCTTACCATACTTGAATAATTGATTACACTACAATAAGATAATTTCATATTTAATGTCTTAATTTAACATTATTATCTATTTTGATCCGCGTTATTTTTTCCAGTAAAACAAATTCCAAATGTAACCAATATTCTATCTACCCCATGATTTTCTATAAAGTTTTTCCTTCGAGAACCAAAAAATAATTTTACCCAATGTTATAATCTCATGCTTGTTTGTGCTCTTTTAAAGGCTAAGCTTTTTAGATTATTTCCATAACGCCGATTTTTCAAATATTCTATTGATATCCAAACTGTTTTTCTGAGCAAATGTAAACAGCCCCTTTTGAAACACATACAGTTAACTGGCAGCTGACTTGATCAAATATAAGCTCTTATCAGCAAAATACTTTATTTTTTCATATTCTCTACAGCTTTAACAGTATACAGTATAATGAGTACCTTAGAAAAGTTTAAGGCTAAATTTTATCTTAAAGATTTGATTTATAATAGAAAATTTATTGTTTTGCCTATTAATTAGGAGCTTTAAATATCGTAACATTATCTCAGCTCTTCTTATAGTCAATTAATCAAAATCATTTTTGTGCATCTTGAAACCTCCTTAAAAAAAAGATTATCGCATCATTGGAGATCGCAGAGAAAATAATGCTGTTAGCTTGTACTTTTTATTTCATAAATATGGAACTGTTCGTTCACAGGATTGCGTTATACCTTTTTCGGATAGTGTCGCAAAATAATTGTTTGATATGAGAGCTATCTCTTAAAAACAAGCCCATGACTGAACAACACAAGTCTGCTTTAATTTTGGATACCTTATTTTTTCTGAAGGATATGCTCTCATAAAAAAACGTAAGTAATAAAAGCGGGGACAATACGTTATCTCTTCTTTTTAGAGGATATTGTGATGCTTTTGAAAGTTTTAAAACCGAATGGACAGATGATAGTAAAGAGGAAAACAGATTTTTTCCTTTCAGATTTCATATTCTTGCTAAATGAAGCTGTATTTTCGTTTCAGAGATTACTCAAATAGAATATGCAATATTTTTGCTCTAGCTACAAAAGCTGGAACGGCGTGCAGAGCTTTCATTCACCTTAATCTTTCTTTTAAATATACCACTTGTGTTCAATTTGGATGTTGATTTACGAGCAATAGCGAAAGCACAAGCTTTATAAAAAAACAACTCTATAAAACGCGTCATAGAGTGGTCATGAAAGCTATTTTGTTTTTTATCAGGTTGTTTTGCTAATAGCGATAGTCTCCATGGCTTGGCATCTGCTTATTCTTACGGTATTTGTACACATTCATTGCAGTATATTGGTAAAGGTTAGACGCAAGGCGATTATCCTTGATGCAAAAATAAAAGGTTAATGTGAGATTAAGATTTTTTCGTGTCATTATCAGTAGAAACATTATAAAGGGCTTGAACAAGCATGCTCTTTATCTCTTTATCTCACAATGTTTTTTCTACATTCATTCGTGGTTTTTCTTGAGTGAGCATTACTTGGCAAGTGTAGGAGAAAAAATAAACTTGAATTGTACCTCCGTAGGTTTTGCTCTTGGCTAGTTAAAACGATTGGTGTTTCTTATGAGAGGGCTAAAAGCATTTTGGATCATATGGGAGAGGGGGTAAAGTAGAACAGGCTTATTTTCCTTCAGGTTTTCGAGAACCGCGGCTGTTCCTTTATCGCAGAATTGTCATGAATATATTCATTATTGTTTTGTCATTTAAATAAAAAAATTTTGATAAAAATATGTTATGTTTTTCTATTGAAAAAAGTCATGCGGTAGGGAGAGTATTTTATATGAGAATAGAGTTCTTTTTACATTGTGAAAGAACGTATGCAGGAAGGTAATTGATAGATTTCTGATCTGAGGGAAATATTTTCATCCATTGCGTTTTGTATATTTCAATTTTAGGAGAATGAATAATGATTATACATTGGAAAATTACATATTGGGATAGAAGGGGCCCTCATTGCCTTGCGGACAGATCCAAGTGATATTTTGGTTTGGATCTTTGATGTCACACGTTTTACAATGTATACAATTTGAAGCGTTGATCACATAAGTCAGATGATCATTATACTCTAGCCACTCGTAGACAGCGGCGGGGCAATAGTTTGTGGAAGGTCCTCCGTAGATTGCATATTCAGAGTCCTTTTGCTTTTTTAATGAGGCTATTTTTAAATGGCAAGGTTGATTTTCTTCATGATGCGTATTGGAAAGGGCAACACTTGAAAGGCGATCAAAGGTTATAACGCCATCTGGTTTTGGGTAAGCAATGGGTTGAAATTTTTCTGCTGGTTCAAGGCATGCATAATCTTCCTTTCCATGGGAGAGTGTTTTAAATAAGGAAAATCCGAACAGTTGTTGCCACCACATATCAAAACCGGCAAGTTTAATTCCATATTTTGTCCCATATTTTGCCCAGAGCGGTTTGGCATTTCGCACTTTATAAAGATCTTTGCCAATGAGCCCTTTTCGCCATTGTTCTTCGATTTCTTTAACCTCATCATGGGCACGCCCTTGTGCAAGAGCGGTAGCGATTTTATCGGCAGCTAATATGCCAGATAAGATGGCATTGTGTGATCCTTTGATACGAGGAACATTGACAAATCCAGCAGAGCAGCCAATAAGTGCCCCACCAGGAAAGGTGAGTTTTGGTACAGATTGCCAACCTCCTTCGCTGATAACACGAGCACCATAGGAAAGACGCTTTGCACCTTTAAAGATTTTATAGAGTTTTGGATGTGTTTTAAAACGTTGAAATTCTTCAAAGGGAGAAAGATAAGGATTTTTGTAATCTAAGTGCACAACAAAACCGACAGAAATGATATTGTTTTCTTGGTGATAAATAAAGCCACCGCCACCGGTATTATTGTCTAAGGGCCAACCAGTGAAATGTTGTACTAAACCGCGTTGGTGTTTGTTGGGATCAATTTCCCAGAGCTCTTTGAGACCAAGACCAAATTTTTGTGGTTCACGATTTTTGCTAAGGTTGAAATGTTGTATCAGTTGTTTTGCAATTGAGCCGCGTGCTCCTTCCGCAATCAGAGTATATTTTGCCAATAAAGCCATCCCAGGCAAATAATTTTTTCCAGGGGTTCCATCTTTGTTAAGCCCCATATCTCCGGTGAGAATACCAATAATAGCTCCGTTATCTTTTTGGATGATGGGTTCTGTTGCTGCGAAACCAGGATAGATTTCAACACCCAACGCTTCAGCTTTTTTGCTTAGCCAGCGGCAGACCCTCCCAAGCGAAACGATATAACATCCGTTATTTGATAAGATTTTAGGATGCAAAATATTGGGAAATACTGTGGACTTTTGAGGCTTTAGAAAAAAAAATTGGTCCTGTGTGACAGGGGTTGTGAAGGGATGGTCGTTATCATTTCGCCATTCTGGTAAGAGTGTATCGATACCAATGGGGTCAACAACTGCGCCAGAGAGAATATGTGCACCAACTTCGGTACTTTTTTCAACAATTGTGACAGAAAGCTCAGGATTAATTTGTTTAAAACGAATTGCGGCAGAAAGCCCTGCAGGTCCTGCTCCGACAATGACTATGTCAAACTCCATACTTTCACGTTGGTCATGCAGAGGTGCTTTCATGGCTTATAAAGCTTTCTCCAATTCTGGAATAATTTGGTGGAGATCACCTACAAGGGTGTAATCGGCAATTTGCATGATGGGAGCTTCTTCATCTTTATTAATGGCAACAATAATTTGTGCATCCATTATACCGGCTAAATGCTGGATTGCACCGGAAATGCCAACGGCGATATAGAGTTCAGGGGCAACGACTTTTCCTGTTTGTCCAATTTGCCAATCATTGGGAGCATAGCCTGCATCCACTGCTGCGCGGCTGGAACCTAAAGCAGCATTTAATTTTTTTGCAAGAGGAAGAAGCAGGGCCATAAATTTCTCTTGAGAACCAAGACCACGCCCGCCTGATATAATAACACGTGCTGAGGTGAGATCAGGACGATCACTTTTGTTTGTCTCTGCTTTTACGAAAGAAGAAAGATTTGGATTGGGAGCTGGTGTTATTGTTTTAATCGGAGCAGAATTATTTTGGGAAGGCGTTGGGGTGAAAGAAGCGGTGCGAACTGTTATAATCTTTTTATAATCATTGGTGCGTACAGTTTCAAATGCATTGCCTGCATAAATTGGTCGTTTGAAGGTATTGGGTGAAAGAATGGCGGTAATATCTGAAATTTGCATAAGATCAAGAAGAGCTGCTACGCGCGGCATCACATTTTTCCCAGTACTGCTGGATGCTGCCATGATCACATCATAATCCTTTGCTAACATAAGAATTGTATCTGCCATAGGCTCGGCAAGTTGATGGGCTAAATAGTCTGCTTTTGCAATAAGAACTTGCCGCACACCATTAAGTTTAGCACTATTTTCCGCTATCGTTTGAATTTTTTCTCCGCAAACCAGAATATCGATATCATTACTGAGTACGCGTGCAGCGGTGAGTACTTTTGCTGTTTCTTCTGTATTATGATCGGCCAATAAAAGAATTGCCATAAGTTTTTGCCCTTTTATGTGAGTGTTGCTTTTACTCTAGTGGTGAGAATATTAAATGCAGTTCTTCTGTTTTAAGGCTCTGACAAGTTCTACTACATTTGCCACTTTTATACCGGATTGACGGGGTTTTGGCTCTTCAACGCTTAAAATTGTTAAGCGTGCTTTCGTATCGACGCCAAGATCAGTAAGAGATTTTTGTTCAATAATTTTCTTTTTTGCTTTCATGATATTGGGGAGAGAGGTGTAACGCGGTTCATTGAGCCGTAGATCGGCGGTCATAACCATGGGAAGGGGAAGACAAAGGGTTTGTGTTCCATTATCAACTTCACGAGTAACTGTAGCATGCCCATTTTCTATGTTAAGATGTGAGGCAAAAGTTGCTTGTCCCCACCCAAGAAGAGCAGCGAGCATTTGTCCTGTTTGATTGCTATCGTCATCAATTGCTTGTTTTCCTAAAAAGACTATGTCGGGTTTTTCTTCATCAACAATGGTTTTGAGAATCTTAGCAATTGCTAAGGGTTCAAGTGTTTGATCCGTTATGACAAGAAGTGCGCGATCAGCTCCCATTGCAAGCCCTGTTCGTAGAGTTTCTTGAGTTGCTTCTGGGCCAATTGAAACAAGAAGAACTTCTGAAATTTTACCGGATTCTTTTTGGCGAATGGCCTCCTCCACGGCTATCTCATCAAAAGGATTCATAGACATTTTTACGTGAGACAGATCAACGCCTGTACTATCGGGTTTGACGCGTATCTTGATGTTATAATCAACAACACGTTTGACAGCGACAATTATCTTCATAATGATCCTCTTTGTTTGTATGTTACAAGTTTATAGCAATACTCATAAGAAACCAAATTGTTTAGAATGAAGTCTCAATTTATAACTTGTGTTCTCTTTCGTATAAGCTTTTTTATGTTTACTTGTACTTTCTCGTCGTCATTTTCAGTCTTCATATTTTTGCATTGCCATAATTGCCTTATTTGCTTGAATAAAAAGTAAAAAAATCAATCTGTCTTGTGAGAATATTCTTTTTTAGCTTCTTATGCTTTGTTTATGATGGTGCAATAGGTCCTTTATGCAATGAAAAATTAAGTGAAAAAGATAAAAATGGGGGAATGATTTTGCTCTTCAAATCTTGAAGACAGAAAAATCAAAGATCTTTCTTTCAAATATTTTGGATAAAAATTGGGGAAAATATTTCTAACAAAAAAGTTTTTGAGAGTTCTTAAAGCTCTATTTACTAAAATAGAGCACACTTTCTCATCATTTGTTGCGATTCTTTCCAAAAAGGTTAATGAGGGGTAGGCGTTTGTGAATACGAAGGGTCATACGATCGACCAGGCGACCAAACAGGTTAGGAACGATAAAGTCTTTTCTTTTGTTGAACAGAAAGAGAGAATGGATACTTCTGTAGAAGTAACGATGTCGGATATTGCTCAAAAATTACGCACCGTTTATGCGCAAATGCAAATGAAGCATTCGCCTCGTTCTTTAATGCAGCAGCGTTCTGTAGAAGAGCATTTTAAATCTTACTTAGATGATATTAGTCGGGCTATTTTGGCTGAACATTATATACGTCGTCAAAGAGAAAAAAAGCTTTTCCAGTTTTTAGAGCAGATTAAAACAATTGTTCAAAGTTTGCAGAGTGAAAAAAAAAGCTTAGAAGAAGCAGCGGTAACACGACGGGTGTCTCGTTCAAAATCACCTGATTCTGTTGTACAAAAACTTGCTCACATGGAATGTGAGGGAAATCAAGAACACTTATTACTTCAAAAGGTGGAAAATTTTTCGAAAGAAAACAGCATAATTTCACTCCAAACAAATGTTGAAAATACGTTGCAGCAAGAAAATAGAAGCCCTTTGCCCAGTGATGCTCTGAAATCTTCTTTTAAAAAGGCTGAGGGAGTAGTGAAGCATGCTGTGATAGAAGAAAAGGGGATGATGGGTGCTCAGGCATCTAATCATTGTATTGAGAATGATTTTTCTTCTTTAAGAACGCAGTCTCGGGAACATGTCTCGTTTTTATCTTATTTGGTAAAAAAAGGTGTTCTTTGTTTTTTAACCGTTGCATTCGTGGTAGCGATAACGTTATGTTTTTATAGCTTTTTAAAAGGAGCTCGTTTTTTTTAATTTTTATGATGTTGATGTTAATAGATGTGAAATGTATTGCGCATTCGTGTTTGTGCGGAAGCTATAGAAACTAAAATTATCCTTTAAACACGCAACAGAGATTATTGGAAAAGAGGATAATTGGAGAAGGATTCTCTAATTGTTAAAAAAAACTCAAATTATCTTGAAGGTTCTGTAAGTGAGTATTTATTTACCAATTGCTGAAATGTCACTCAATATGCTGATCTTGATTGGTATGGGAGTCGTTGCTGGTTTTTTTTCAGGCCTTTTTGGAATCGGTGGTGGGTTTCTCATCACGCCGTTATTGATTTTTTATAATATTCCTCCTGCTATTGCTGTTGGAACAGGTGCCAACCAGATGATTGCGTCATCTGTAACAGGAGCAATTACACATTTTAGAAGACGTACGCTCGATATTAAACTTGGTATTCTTTTGGCGCTTGGAGGAGGGATTGGTTCTTTAATCGGGATTCAGGTTTTCTCTGTTTTGAAAAAGTTAGGTCAATTAGACTTAATGATTTCGCTTCTTTATGTGATTCTTCTTGGAAGTGTAGGAAGCTTGATGATCGTTGAAAGTTGGTATGATATGATGCGCAAGCGTAAGGCAGGAAAAGCCAATATTCGTCTTGCTGGTCGACATAACTGGATTCATCGCTTACCCTTAAAAATGCGTTTTCGGACATCTATGATATATGTTAGCATTATTCCAGTTTTAGGGATTGGTCTCATTGTGGGGTTGTTGTCTTCTATTATGGGAATTGGTGGGGGGTTCTTTATGATACCAGCATTGATTTATCTTCTGCGTGTTCCAACCAGTGTGGTGATTGGGACTTCACTTTTTCAGATTACATTTGTGTCTTCTTTCACGACAGTTTTGCAAAGTATGACTAATCAGTCCGTTGATATTGTCTTGGCTTTTTTGTTAATGCTTGGAGGAAGTATTGGTGCGCAATATGGAACACGAGTTGGACGGAAGTTAAAGGCTGAACAATTGCGTATGGCACTTGCATTTTTAGTGTTGATTGTGTGTATGCGTCTTGCTTTTCAATTATTTATACGCCCTGATAATCTTTTCTCTCTGGATATTCTTATGAGATAAAAATGGGTAGATTGTTTTCTTTATACATCATTGCAGGTTGCTTTTGTTTTATTTCTTTTTCTACATGGTCACATGTTGGGACGCCAGCTACATTCATTGATCAAGTTGACCACGAAACTGTCCAAATTATTGTAACAACGAATACGATTACTGTGGATGCAAATTTTGCTGGTCGTGATCTTTATATTGCTGGTGTTTTAGAAAATATTGATCCGTTATATTCTCGACAGAACCGTTATGATATTGTTGTAAGCTTGGAGGGACAAGATCGGACAATGGTGATGCGAGAAAAAAAACGCAATGCCGGTGTATGGGTCAATACAGATTCTCTTATTTTTAAAAAGGTTCCTCTTTTTTACTCTATGGTCACAACACGTGAAATTGATGATATTACGAGCATTGAAGATTATAAACGCTTAGGGTTAGGATTACTCTATTTGCCATTGCAGACGGATGAACAAGATCAGAAAAAAATACAAATCTTTCGCGATGAACTTATAAAATTGCAAAAAGCTAAAAGCCTTTATTATGAGGAAGTGGGTGGGGTTCGTTTTGGTTCTGACACACTTTTCACAGCGCATTTTCGTTTGCCAGCAAATATCCCGGTTGGACATTATAAAGTTCGTGCTTATCTTTTTCGTGATGGACAGTTTATTGATAGTGCTACAACGACTCTTGAAATTGTTAAAGCACATATCACTTATACAATTTTTTATGCAGCGCACAAGTATCGTTTTTTATATGGTATTGTTGCAGTGGTTATTGCTATTACTACAGGATTTTTGTGTCGTTTGATTTTTCGAAAAGATTAACGCAAGGAAAATGTTAAGGCTTTTATTTTTTATGAAAAATTCGTAAGATAAGAAAAATAGGCACAACAACAATAGCTCCTGTCATAGTTATATGGAAGAAATTTGTAAGCGTTATAAATCCTGCTTCCCATAGTGATTGAAAAAAATCTACTATTTTTTGTATGAGGTTTCGAGGTGTCCATCCCAAAAAATTCATTACGATGCCAATGAAGAATGAAAGAATAAGCAATTTTAGACTAACGCGGCTTAATTTTTCTCTAAGAAACGCATGAAAAGAATTTAATAAATTTTTTTTTCGCTTCATTCTAAGATACTTTCGAAGATCGTGTTTTTTATTGTATTATCATAGTACAACGATGTTATTATCATAAAGGAAAAACATTTTTTTATTTTTTCTTACTTTTTTGAGTTTATCACCTTAGTCTGGTTAACGGTGCTGGTTTTTGAAATATACACATGTTTTATTGCATTTTTTGCGATATTTTCATGGTGCTTCTT
Organism: Bartonella sp. AD24XZML; assembly: GCF_042196485.1. NCBI lineage: Bacteria > Pseudomonadati > Pseudomonadota > Alphaproteobacteria > Hyphomicrobiales > Bartonellaceae > Bartonella > Bartonella sp. AD24XZML. Next base: position 20,585 of record NZ_JBHIQH010000059.1, read on the forward strand.
TTATTAAATAAAGGGATATCCTTTCGTCTCTGAGAATTTGTAGAGAAATTTTATAACGTTTCAGCATTTCTTATCAGAGTGAGAGTTCTAGTATATTGAAGATTTTGTAGCGAACTTATTATTGTCGTGTATAGAAATAATATTTCAAGACAGTTTACTTAAAAAAAGACTATCTATTCTAATAAGGGTATGCTTATATAGGTATTATATTTAGATATTTCAACCTTAGTGCATTGAAAAGATATTTTTTGCTGAAAAATGCAAGCAATGAATTGAGTATTGTTAAAGGAGCAAAGGTATTAAATAGAATGTTGAAAAAGTTTTGTTCTGTACGAGCACATGAGCGAATATCAGGGGTTTGTGGGGGCCGTGCTCTTTTTGTTTTGAAATAAGATATTAAGATATAATGAGAAGCTTATTATTTAGCGGGAAAGTATAAAAAAATTCAAAACTCCTCTTGCAGCAGAGAGAGGGAGTTGGTTGGTGTTGGAAAATGGGTGAATTTTCCTGTGTTGTTGAAGTATCAAATTGTCGTTAAGGCTCTTTGTTATTAAGGAGTTTGAGCTAACAGGGGAGTGCTTTGATGGCGTAAAAAACACTAGAAGAAAAAAGGGGAAAGCTTGCTCGACAAGCAAGAGTGAAAAAATCTTTGTCGTGTAGTTTTCAATGGTAGATGTTGTATATCACCCGTAGATTTTGTTATCGGTTATACCATTTATTGTATATTAAATTGTTTTTCGGTGCATCTTGGGGGGCTTATAAGTATGGCAGGAGGAGTGGTTGGTAGGTAGTGTTGTTTGAAAGTTTTAAACCTTTGTCTCTCAGAGCCGATGGTTCGTCTAATCTTGTTGTTTTGCACGTTCTTCTTGCGTGGGAAATTTATACAATAAACGTTAAAAGGAAAAGTCTATGAACTTGAAAAGAAAAATATTGAAAAGTAGCGGCTCTCTTGTTTCTGTTCTTATGGCATTGGGAATGGTTGTACAACAGTCCTTAGCAAAAACACCGGCTAATACTCTTGTGATGGCTTGGAATATTGATGCAATCAGTACGTTTGATCCCGCACAACTTAATGATGTTTATGGGAGTGAAATTATTCGCAATGTTTGTGATAATTTGGTGAGTGGTGCTACAGATAATCCTGCTAAAATGGTTCCGTCTTTAGCAACACATTGGGATGTTTCAGGTGATGATCACAGTACGGTGATTACTTTTCATTTGCGTGATGGTTTGAAGTTTAATGATGGCAGATCAGCCAACGCCAATGATCTTGTTTGGGGTATGAAGCGGATTGTCAAATTGAAGATGGGTAATGCGGCAATTTTTAATGAATATGGAATTACAGAGCAAAATGTTGATGATGCTTTGCAAGCTGTTGATGAAAAAACGGTTGTGATGAAATTTGATAAGCCTTATCCAGCAGAACTCATTCTTAATAATATTGTTGCAAGTCCTGCGACAGCTTTGCTTGATCGCAAGACAATTATGAAGCATGAAAAAGATGGCGATTTTGGAAATCAGTATTTGAAAAGTCATGCTGCGTGTGTTGGACCTTATCAGTTAAAAAGTTGGCGCCCTGGAGAAGCTCTTTTGTTGCGTGCAAGCTCTCACTATTGGGGACAAGCGCCTAAACTGAAGCAGATTTTAATTCGCCATGTTGCAGAGCCCGGAACACAACGTTTGTTGTTGCAAAAACATGATATTGATGTTGCTCGTAATTTGACCCCTGAAGATCTTGCAGATCTACAAAAAACAACAGATGTTAAAATCGAAGAAGTATTAGAGCCAAGCATGATGTATTGGGGATTCAACATGACAAATCCCATTTTTGCTAAGGAAAAAGTACGCTTGGCGATGCGCTATCTCATAGACTATGAAGGTCTTGGCAAGAAGCTTCTCAAAGGTGTTGGTATTCCACGGGCAAGTTTTATTCCTGTTGGCAATCTTGGAGCTTTAGATGAAAAAGAAGGGCAGCCCTTTAAGCTTGATATTCAAAAAGCCAAGCAGCTTTTAACAGAGGCTGGTTATCCGAATGGATTTGAGGCTAATTTTCTTGTTTCAAACGCCCCTTATACTTTGTTACTTGCTCAGTCACTCCAAGATAGTGCTGCTCAGGCAGGGGTGCGTCTTAAAATTGAGCGTTTGGCAGGTACACAGTTGTTTTCCAAACTTTATGCACGGGCTTTTGATACAATTTTTGTCGGATGGAATAATGATTCTGCCGATCCTCATACAATGGCTTCACGTCTTGTTTATAATCCGGATAATCGGTTTGAGGCAAAAAACACAGCCTATCCTAGTTGGCAGCATGGGTATTTTGATGCCAAGATGAATGAAAAGGTTGAAGAGGCATTGTTTCAAAAAGATTCACAAAAACGGGCGAAAATCTATGCTGATTTACAACGTGAACTGATGCAAAAAGGTCCTTATGCGTTTATCTATCAGAAATATACTGTTATCGCGATGACACCTGATGTCAAAAAGTGGGTTTGGAATAGTGCGCCACAAATTTTTTATAGTAAAATTGAAAAATAAGTGTGTCTTCAATGTTGTCAAATAGATAAAGAGCATAGCCATAATATATTTGGCGTTTTGCATAAGTTTTAAAGTTTTGCAAGACGCCGAAGATCGTGAATAGGGAGGGATATACTAAATGTCTTTTCAAGATCTTTATTTAAAAGGGGGCATTTTTATTAAAGATATGTTTGTGTAGATGTTAAGACTGAATATCTCAGTTTCTCTGAATTGAAAAGTGGTCAGTTTATTTACTGAAAAATTATTGCAACAACTGTTGCAGAAGCTAGCATTGCTAAAGAAGCAAAGACTTTGCGATGTGCAAGAAAAGTTTTGTTATGGGGAAACACGAGAAATATCAGTTTTTAATAGTATCCGTATTGTCTTTTGCTTTGAAGGATGAGGAAATGCTAATTGGAGGGTATTATTTTACGGGGAGTGATGAAAAAATTCGAATTTTTCTTTTGAAAAAGGAATAAAAGTCGTTTTACTTGGCAAATTGACGAATTTTCCTGTTTTACCGAAGTTTCAAATTCTTATGAAGGCTCTTTATTATTAAAGTACTTGAATAAATAGGGATAGTGCTTTGATGAAATTAGAAATATTAGAAGAAACAAGAGACAAGAGAAAAAAAGAATCTTAGTCTTATAGTCTTCAATAGTAGGCGTTATGATATCGTGAATAAGCTCTATTGTTGGTGAGCGTTCATTATATATCAGAGTGTTTTGGTTTGGCTTATAAGTGTGGGCAGGAGAAGTGATTGGCAAGAGGTGTTTGTTCTTAAAGATTTTAAAACTTAGTTTTTAGAAGCCTATAGTTCGTCTAAACTTAATTATTAAGCACGTTTTGCTGCATGGGAAATTTATACAATAACGTTAAAAGGAAAATTCTATGAACGTGAAAAGAAAAATATTGAAAAAGAGCAGTTCTTTTGTTTCTGCTGTTCTTGCAATGGGGATGTTTGTGCAACAAGTTTCAGCAAAAACACCTACTGATACCCTTGTAATGGCTTTGAATCTTGATTCAATTGAGACTTTTGATCCTGCGCAGATCAATGAACGTTATGGCAATGAAATTATTGCTAATATTTGTGATAACTTAATCGATTCCGCTACAGATGATGCAGCTAAAATAGCGCCTTCTTTGGCAAAGAGTTGGGATGTTTCAAATGAGGGTGGGGGTACAGTTATTACTTTTCATTTGCGTGATGATTTGAAGTTTAATGATGGTCGGTCTGCTGGTGCTCATGATCTTGTTTGGGGGATGAAGCGGGTTGTTAAATTGAAGTTGTCTGCAGCAGCTATATTTAACGAATATGGAATTACAGAACAAAATATTGATTCTACTCTTCAAGCCCCCGATGAGAAAACAGTGGTGATGAAATTTGATAAGCTTTATCCAGCAGAGATCATCCTTGGCCATATTCTTACTACTCGTGTTGCTGCTTTACTTGATCGTGAGACACTTATGAAACACGAACAAGATGGTGATATGGGAAATCGCTATTTGGCAAGTCACGCTGCTTGTGTTGGTCCTTATCAATTAGTCAACTGGCGTTCTGGAGAGGCGATTTTGTTGCGTGCAAGTTCCTATCATTGGGGAGAGCCAGCAAAATTGAAGCAGATTCTCATTCGTCATATTGCTGAGCCTGGAACACAACGTTTGTTGTTGGAAAAACACGATATTGATGTGGCACGTAATTTGATGCCTGAAGATATAACAGATCTCCAAGTAACAACAGATATTAAGATTGAAAAAGTGTTGGCTCCATCTGTGATAATGTGGGGGTTCAATACGACAAATCCTATTTTTGCCAATGAAAAGGTGCGTTTGGCAATGCGTTATTTGATCGATTATGACACTCTGGGAAAGACTCTTCTTAAAGATGTTGGTATTCCACGGGCAAGCTTTATTCCCATCGGTAATCTTGGAGCTTTGGATGAAAAAGAAGGGCAACCCTTTAAACTTGATCTTGAAAAAGCTAAGCAGCTTTTAACAGAAGCAGGTTATCCAAATGGTTTTAAAGCCAATATTTTTGCAGGGAAATCTCCTTATCCTTTTGCTTTGCCTATTGCTCAGTCTATCCAGGACAATGCAAAAAAAATAGGTGTGCACTTTAAGATTGAACATTTTGTAGGGACACAGTTGTTTTCCAAACTTTATGCACGTAGCTTTGATACAATTTTTATGGGATGGAATAACGATTCTGCAGATCCTTATACAATGGCTTCACGTCTCGTTTATAATCCGGATAATCGGTTTGAGGCTAAAAACACAGGCTATCCTAGTTGGTGCCACGGCTATTTGGATGAAGATATGAATAAGAAGGTTCAGGCAGCTCTGTTTCAAAAAGATCCACAGAAACGGGCACAAATGTACGCCGATTTACAGCGTGATTTTATGCAAAAAGGACCTTATGCATTTATCTATCAGACATATAGTATTATTGCTATGACACCTGATGTTAAAAAATGGGTGTGGAATAGTGCACCACGTATTTTTTATAATGCCATTGAAAAATAAGCACGTTTAAAATGTTGTAATATACAACAGTGAATGTGATGATAATAACTTCGGTGTTTTGCATAGAGTTTAAAGCTTTGCAAAATATCGAAGTTTATCGGTAAAGTGCATTATAGAGTAACTCGAAGATACTCTTCTTTAGAGAGGGACTATGCATTTTTATAGAACAAGTATACATAGATATTAAGATTGTAGATTTCAATCTTAAGTGAAGAAAAAATAATAAATTTGCCGGTTAAAGAAATGGGCATACTGAATATGAGCAGAATTTAGTATTTTGTAGAAAAAGTGAGGAACCTTAAAATGTGCTATTGAGAAAAAAGTTAGTTATATGCAGGTGCGTTGGGGGAATATGGGATTATTGTGGAGCTGGTGCTTCAAATTATACCGCTTTTCCTTAAAAAATGATGAGATGCTGAGACTGCCCTTTAATATGGGTCCTGGAAAGTCCAAATGTCCTTGTGAGGAAGGAGAGGAATGTCCATGGTTAGAAACTATACTTATGAGGATTGTCAAAATATCGAAGGATGAGTGAGCTTTTAAAGCAACTGAAGTTGGTTCTCTGAGAACTCTTTTGAGAAAATAGGAAAAAGACTTTTAAAGCAGAAGTCCTGTTTGATGCGATAAAAAAATCTTTGGCTTGTATGATCAAAGTTATGGGTGCTGTGACATCACTAACAGGCGCTGTCATTTGTGGTATTATTCATTGTTTATCAGATCATTTTTCGTTGTCTCTTTTGTTTTAGTTTACAATATTGCTCAAGGGGCTGCTCCTGCTGTTTAAAGGGTTTGATATTTTATCTTTAGGAGGTGTGCTTTAAAAGCCTGATTTTTTTTATTTTTGCACGTTACTGTTGCAAGAAAAATTTATACAACAAACTTTAAAGAGATAAATCTATGAATTTAAAAAGAAAGATATTTAAAAGGAGCAGTTGTTTTATTTCTGCTTTTATTACTTTTGGGATGTTTGTGCAGCAAGTTTCAGCAAAAACACCTGCTGATACCCTCGTGATGGCTTGGGATCTTGATGCGATCAGTAATTTTGATCCTGCGCAGCTCAATGACCGGTATGGAGCTGAAATTGTTGTTAATGTTTGTGATAATTTGGTTGATTCTGCTAAAAATGATGGAGTTAAAATCGTTCCTTCTTTGGCAAAGAGTTGGGATGTTGTAAGCGATGATCAGAGTACAGTTATTACTTTTCATTTGCGCGATGATTTGAAGTTTAATGATGGTCGGTCTGCTGGTGCTCATGATCTTGTTTGGGGAATGAGGCGGGTTGTCAAATTGAAGCTATCTAATGCGGCAACTTTTAATGAATATGGTATCACAGAACAAAATGTTGATAAGGCTTTTCAAGCACCCGATGAGAAAACAGTGGTGATGAAATTTGATAAACCTTATCCAGTAGAACTTATTCTGAGCAATATTTCTAGGAATCGTACTGTTGCTCTGCTTGATCGTGAGACACTTATGAAACACGAACAAGATGGTGATATGGGAAATCGCTATTTGGCAAGTCACGCTGCTTGTGTTGGTCCTTATCAGTTAGAAAGTTGGCGTCCTGGAGAAGGAATTTTGTTGCGTGCAAGTACCCATTATTGGGGAGAGGCACCCAAATTGAAGAAGATCTTAATTCGTCATATTGCTGAGCCTGGAACACAACGTTTGTTGTTGGAAAAACACGATATTGATGTGGCACGTAATTTAACGCCAGAGAATATAGCAGATCTCCAAAAAACAACAGATATTAAGATTGAAAAAGTGTTGGCTCCATCTGTGATAATGTGGGGGTTCAATACGACAAATCCTATTTTTGCCAATGAAAAGGTGCGTTTGGCAATGCGTTATTTGATCGATTATGACACTCTGGGAAAGACTCTTCTTAAAGATGTTGGCATTCCACGGGCAAGCTTTATTCCCATTGGTAATTTTGGGGCTTTGGATGAAAAAGAAGGGCAACCCTTTAAACTTGATCTTGAAAAAGCCAAGCAGCTTTTAATAGAAGCGGGTTATCCAGATGGTTTTGAGGCCAATATTTTTGCAGGAAAATCTCCTTATCCTTTTGCTTTGCCTATTGCTCAGTCTATCCAGGATAATGCAAAAAAGATAGGTGTGCACTTTAAGATTGAACATTTTATCGGTACACAGTTGTTTTCCAAACTTTATGCACGTAGCTTTGATACAATTTTTATAGGATGGAATAATTCTTCTGCGGATCCTCATACAATGGCTTCACGTTTTATTTCAAATCCTGATAATCGGTTTGAGGCTAAAAATACAGGCTATCCTAGTTGGTGCCACGGCTATTTGGATGAAGATATGAATAAGAAGGTTCAGGCAGCTCTGTTTCAAAAAGATCCACAGAAACGGGCACAAATGTATGCTGATTTACAGCGTGAATTAATGCAAAAAGGACCTTATGCGTTTATCTATCAGACATATAATATTATTGCTATGACACCTGATGTAAAAAAATGGGTGTGGAATAGTGCACCACGTATTTTTTATAGTGCAATTGAAAAATAAGAAGGTATCAAGTTTATAAAATATAAAAAACATGATCATGATATATTTGATGTATTGCAAAGCTCTTTAACACTTTGCAATACGTTGAATTTTATCGGGAATGGATTACTATGTTGTATCGAGAATTTTATTTCAGGAATTCTTATGAAAGATGCGTTTGTGTGGATGTTAGGATTGAATATTTTAACTTCTATTGATACAATTTTCGGATGAAATAATGACTCTAGACATCCCCATACAACGGCTTCAAGTTTTTTTTACAACCCTGATAATCGATTTGAAATTAAAAATATAAGCTGTTCTAGCCGGTGTTATGGGTATTTTGATGAAGCTATAAATCAAAAGTTTAAAGATGTGTTGTTTCAAAAAGATTCACAGAAACGGGCGTAAAGAATTGAAAAATGGTAAGTTTGTTTAGTGAAAAAACAGGTGTAACAAATGTGGCAGAATTCACTGTTTCCGAAATAGCAGGGGCTCTAAAGCGTGTTGTTGAAGAAAAGTTTGGTTATGTACGGGTGCGTGGGGAGATATCAGGGTACCGTGGTACTCATGCTTCGGGACATGCTTATTTTTCTTTAAAAGATGATAAGGCACGGTTGGAAGCTGTTATTTGGCGTGGAGTTATGGAAAAGCTCAAATTCCCTCCTGAAGAAGGGATGGAAGTAGTTGCTGTTGGTAAACTTACAACTTATCCAGGGTCATCGAAATATCAAATTGTCATTGAGGCTCTTGAACCAACGGGGGTTGGTGCTTTGATGACACTTCTTGAAAATCGTAAGAAAAAGTTTTTAGAAGAAGGCTTGTTTGATGAAGAAAAGAAAAAACCTTTGCCTTATATGCCTCGAATTTTAGGCGTTGTAACATCACCAACAGGTGCTGTTATTCGTGATATTATTCATCGTATATCCGATCGTTTTCCGTTGCATATTTTGGTTTGGCCTGTACGTGTTCAGGGGGAAACAAGTGGGAGGGAAGTGGCTGTTGCTGTTGAAGGTTTTAATGCTCTTGGTCCAGGTGGACTTATTCCAAAACCTGATCTTATTATTGTTGCACGGGGAGGGGGAAGTTTAGAAGATTTGTGGGGGTTTAATGACGAAGCTGTTGTTCGTGCTGTTTATGAATCTTCTCTTCCTGTTATTTCTGCTGTTGGGCATGAAACGGACTGGACCTTGATTGATTATGTGGCTGATTGGCGCGCTCCAACTCCTACCGCCGCAGCAGAACGGGCTGTTCCTGTTAAGCTTGATCTCGAGGTGCTGGTGGCATCGCTTGATGCACGTTTGCGCAAGGGACTCGCGCGTTATTTGGATTTTTATCGACAAAAATTGCGTGCTACTCTACGAGCTCTTCCGACTGCCGATCAACTTTTTGCTCTACCACGGCGTGGTTTGGATGAAACTTCAAGTCGATTGCAGCGTGCTCTTTGTGTAAGCTACGATAAAAAACGTTTTTCTTTTCATGCACTTGGTGTGCGTCTTTCACCGCGTTTGTTAAATAGTGAAAAAGCACAACGCAATACAAAGGAATATACGGCACGTCTTCAGCGTGCTTTTGTGCGTAGTGTGGAAAAACAACGTGCTGGGTTAGAGGTAGTATCTAGGCTTTTAAGAAGCACTTCATATCAGAATATTTTGGAGCGCGGTTTTGTTTTGGCTTTGGGGAAAGATCATAAGCCCATTAAACGATTGGTTCAGTTTCCTGAAACAGGGCAAATAAATTTACGCTTTTTTGATGGAGATATCAGTGTTGCAACACAAGAGCCTATTTCCGCTAAAAGATCAAAACACAAGCAGATAAAGTCGCCAAGCGATGATCAAGGAACTCTCTTTTAATACGGTTAATGCCATGCTTGCGGAAGGTCTTCTTAAGGGAGTGGATGGAAAAGTTCGTTGCGCATGGGCTGGAACGGATCCACTTTATTGTGCTTATCATGATACCGAATGGGGAAAGCCTGTTTTTGAGGATATTCGTTTGTTTGAGAAAATTTGTCTTGAAGGTTTCCAAGCGGGGCTTTCTTGGTTTACAATTTTAAAAAAACGCTCTTTTTTTCGCGTTGCATTTGATCACTTTGACTTTGAAAAGATTGCTCATTATGATGAGCTAAAGGTGCAAATGTTATTGCAGAATAAAGACATTGTTCGCCATCAAGGAAAAATTCAATCAGTGCTTAATAATGCATTGAGAGCACAAGAAATTATAACAGAGTGGGGGAGTTTGTCCCACTATTTTTGGTCTTTTCAACCACCACAATCGGAGCGTTATGAAAAAATAGATTTTCAAACACTGTTAGCTAACCCTATGACACCTGCTTCTTTTCGTCTTTCTCAAAACTTGAAGAAACGTGGTTGGACATTCGTTGGCCCCACAATTTGTTATGCTTTTATGCAGTCCGTAGGAATTGTTAATGATCATCTTGAAGGATGTTTTTGTCGATAAATTGGCAAACTTTCTTTTGTAAGAGTAATGATTAATAGGATAATAATTGAATTATTTAATAAATGTATAAATTATACAATTCCGCTGTATAAGATAATTGAAATATACAAACTATACAATATTAATGATTTTCTATTGTTGTTGGCACTAAAAACGATAAAGGTATAATTTTGAGGATGAAAAAACAGACGCAAAAAGGAGTGATATCTTAACTGTTATGTATCTGAAGTGAGATAATGGTAATGTCTTGTATGTTTTAAAGAAACATCTAGTTACACCAAAGCCCATTTTGCGACGCAGCTCATGAATACTATGACAGTAAATCCATCGTGCACTCCATCTTTACGCTTATGAAGGAGAAGATCGGCACCATCACACATTTACTAGCTCTCAATGTTGTCAACAGTCTTTAGCATTTGTAATGGTTCAGAAGAAGTGTTTTTATTTCCGTTAGTGACATAACCGTTATAATTAATGAATATTTTATTCATGTTTATTGACGAATGCAAAGTGGTTTTTAGATGGGGTGCTGTTGTTGCATTGTTTTACTTTGCTTGTATGACTGTTGGTTTATTTATATGTAGGTCGATTGCCCAATGCTTACCTAGGCAATATAAAATGAAATGCAGCGATGAAAAATTGAAGTTAAATGACTCAAGCTGCTTGTGTTAGGTTTTATTATCTGATAACTTTCCTTCACTAGAGAGGAATTTTGCTGCGTGTGAGCTCCAGTTTTAGGAGGATACTTAAGCTCAGACAGACTGGTATTCACTGCATTGCTTCGTTGAATCTCTGTATGTTTCCGCTGGAAACGAGAGTTTTGTTGCGGTATGTTGCTTTCTGTTCTATTTTTATAGTGGTAAAGCAATGATGCACACTAAAGTTTAGAAGGTTTTATATTCGTTATGTCTTTGGGGGGGAAGTGTCTAATAAATTTTGTTTTTATCAATGGGGGGATGCATTTTAGTGTATATTCTTTTATTGTAAGCTTTATTTCTCAAAAGATAAAGCGTGGAAGGAATGATTCTTCTCATTTTTCCTTTATCTTTGTTAACGCGTTTGGTTTTGTTGGTAAAAACGTAAAACTTTTGACACTTAGTTTTCAAAAGATTAAGCAGATTTTTGTGGGGGGTAGCGTTTTAGAAAAGATATTTTCTTATGTCTTTCTGCTGTTTCAGTGTCGTTTTGGTCATGTAGTAAAGATGCGCCGCATCTTGAAACTGAGTGTTTGAGGGGGATGACTATTTTTAAAGTTTGCATATTTTATTTTAAATGTCGCTTAAAGGAATAGAATAATGAATTCATAAATTTTTGCGTAATGATTTTTTTTAAGCTCACTATTTTTTGGGGGGCGACAAGGCTTATTGATGATTAATAGGGAATTGATATAGTGCATTATCATATGCAAAGAGGTTATGAAAAGAATGTAATACTGGTTAGCAAAACATATATTGCATGTTCGCTATGGTTTATTGAGACGTAAGTCAATGAATTTATCAAGTAGATGACTCTGTGTAGGTGATTAGAAATATAGGCGATTAGAACGTATTTATTCAATGTTATAATTATAAATTTGCTATATTATTTCAGCGTCATTAATTGATAAAAATAAATAAAGGGAAGAGTTTATGAACTTGAAAAGAAAAATATTGAAAAGTAGCGGCTCTCTTGTTTCTGTTCTTATGGCATTGGGAATGGTTGTACAACAGTCCTTAGCAAAAACACCGGCTGATACCCTTGTGATGGCTTGGAATATTGATGCAATCAGTACGTTTGATCCCGCACAACTTAATGATGTTTATGGGAGTGAAATTATTCGCAATGTTTGTGATAATTTGGTGAGTGGTGCGACAGATGATCCTGCTAAAATGGTTCCCGCTTTAGCAACACATTGGGATGTTTCAGGTGATGATCACAGTACGGTGATTACTTTTCATTTGCGTGATGGTTTGAAGTTTAATGATGGCAGATCAGCCAACGCCAATGATCTTGTTTGGGGTATGAAGCGGATTGTCAAATTGAAGATGGGTAATGCGGCAATTTTTAATGAATATGGAATTACAGAGCAAAATGTTGATGATGCTTTGCAAGCTGTTGATGAAAAAACGGTTGTGATGAAATTTGATAAGCCTTATCCAGCAGAGCTCATTCTTAATAATATTGTTGCGAGTCGTGCAACAGCTTTGCTTGATCGTAAGACGATTATGAAACACGAAAAAAATGGCGATTTTGGAAATCAGTATTTGAAAAGTCATGCTGCGTGTGTTGGACCTTATCAGTTAAAAAGTTGGCGCCCTGGAGAAGCTCTTTTGTTGCGTGCAAGCTCTCACTATTGGGGACAAACGCCTAAACTGAAGCAGATTTTAATTCGCCATGTTGCAGAGCCCGGAACACAACGTTTGTTGTTGCAAAAACATGATATAGATGTTGCTCGTAATTTGACCCCTGAAGATCTTGCAGATCTGCAAAAAACAACAGATGTTAAAGTTGAAAGAGTGTTAGTGCCAACTATGATGTACTGGGGATTCAATACGACGAATCTTATTTTTGCTAAGGAAAAAGTGCGCTTGGCGATGCGTTATCTCATAGATTATGAAGGTCTTGGCAAGAAGCTTCTCAAAGGGATTGGTGTTCCACGGGCCAGTTTTATTCCTCTTGGCAACTTTGGGGCTTTAGATGAAAAAGAGGGGCAACCCTTTAAACTTGATATTCAAAAAGCCAAACAGCTTTTAGCAGAGGCTGGTTATCCGAACGGATTTGAGGCAAATTTTCTCGTGTCAAACACTCCTTATACTTTGTTACTTGCTCAGTCACTCCAAGATAGTGCTGCTCAGGCAGGGGTGCGTCTTAAAATTGAACGTGTAGCAGGTACACAGTTATTTTCAAAAGTGGATGCTCGAGCTTTTGATACGGCTTTTATCGGATGGAATAATGATTCTGCGGATCCTCATACAATGGCTTCACGTCTTATTTTCAATCCAGATAATCGTTTTGAGGCTAGAAATACAGCCTATCCTAGTTGGAAGCATGGGTATTTTGATGCTAAGATGAATGAAAAGGTTGAAGAAGCGTTGTTTCAAAAAGATCCGCAAAAACGAGCGCAACTCTATGCTGATTTACAACGTGAATTAATGCAAAAAGGACCTTATGCGTTTATCTTTCAACAATATAGCGTTGTCGCGATGACGCCTGATGTCAAAAAATGGGTTTGGAATAGTGCACCGCGTATTTTTTATAGTAAAATTGAAAAATAAGTGTGTCTTTTTAGTGTTATCAAAGCTAAAAAGAGCTTAATCATAATTGCATGATGAAAATATTCTCCCATATAAAGCTCTTCAGTTTTTTAAGGATGAAACTGTGAAGGATGTTTGTGTAGTAGCAGTATATAATTAAGATCGTTTATAGGGAGCGATGAATATAGAAAGTTATATTGGGGAGGATCTTTGTTTATGGTTATAGATTCTCTGCATCCCGAATATAGACTGATGTATAAGAAAATTATTTTATAGATGCTTAGTTTGATTAAATGAAATTGATGTCTAATGCTATGCTATTTAAGCAAAATCACAATCACTTTGTGTGAAAAGGTAGAAGAATACAAAAGGAAGAGATAAAATGGGAAAACAAAGAATATTGAAAAAATTTTCTATTTTATTAAGCTCAATCGTTTTTTTTAATGGGGCTGTAACATCGGCATTCAGTGCCTCATCTAAAGATATATTGGTAATGGCATGGAATATTGATTCAATTAGTAGTTTTGATCCAGCGCAAACTGTTGAGGTTGTGACGAGTGAGTTATTGACGAATATTTGCAGCGCGTTAGTGCAATATGATGAGCATGATCCTACAAAAATTCGCCCTGCTATGGCAAAATCTTGGGACGTTTTAGATAATGGCAAAAGAATAGTCTTTCATCTTCGTGATGATTTAAAGTTTAATGATGGAAGGATGGCTACAGCGCAAGATCTGGTATGGTCGATGCGACGGATTATTAAATTAGGATTAAGCTATGCTCAATCTTTAATGGATTATGGGTTTACCAAAAACAATATTGAAACAAATATTCAGGCTCTTGATGATAAGACTTTACAATTAAAATTAGATAAACCCTATCCTATTCAGCTCATATTGACTGTTATTGGACAATCTTATGCTTCTGCTTTGCTTGATCGGAAAACAATTGAAGCACAGAGTATTAACGGTGATATGGGGAATAAATATTTAGCAACACATACAGCTTGTGTTGGACCTTATAAATTGGTGAGCTGGTCTCCAGGAGATAAAGTTGTGTTAGAGGCGACACAACATTATTGGGGCGAAGTGCCTAAAATTAAGAAGATTGTTGTGCGGCATGTAGCGGATTCATCAAGTCAAAGACTTCTTTTGGAAAAAGGTGATGTGGATATAGTGCGTGATCTTTCTTCAGAGGATATTTTAGATCTTGAAAAAAAGGGAGGCCCAGTCAAAATTAGTCGTGTTTTGCGTCCGCAGATTATTTACTTATCGTTAAATAATAAGAATGCAATTTTTGCGAATGAAAAGGTCAGATTGGCACTTCGTTATTTGGTTGATTATGAAGGTCTTGGAAAAACTGTTTTGAAAGGGATTGCTATTCCACGGGCAACTTATATGTCTTTAGGTGTTCCAGGTGCTTTAGATGAAAAAGAAGGTTTGCCTTTTCAGTTGGATTTGAAAAAAGCAAAACAACTGATTACTGAAGCTGGTTATCCTAATGGGTTTAAAGCTAATCTTTTAGTTGGAAGCCTTAGTTATATGTCGTCTGTTGCACAGTCTATTCAAGCCAATGCACGCAAAATTGGTGTTGAGCTTACAATTGAAAAAATGGCACAAAATCAATTGTTGAGTCGTGTACGTGGTGGAAATTATGATACTGCACTTATGGGGTGGGGGAGTGCCGATCCTGATGGACATCCTGCTTCATTAAATCACGTGTTTAACCCTGATCCAACATTTACAAAAAAGCACAATATGTATTTAGCTTGGCGCGCTGGGTATTATGATGAAAATATTAATAACATGGTGATGGATGCTTTGTTTGAGAAAGACCCCAATAAGCGTATCATGCAATATCGTACTTTACAGCATTATGTGCTAGAGCATGGTCCTATGGTTTATTTATTTCAGACATATTATACCGTTGGTATGGGACCTGATGTCAAAAAATGGATTTGGAACAGTTATAGACTTTACTACAATGAAGCAGAAAAATAAAAAGAAGCATGTTATAGAGAAGGATTATAGAACATGCTTAATAAGAGATTGTTTTGTTATATAAAAAAAGGTATTTGCTTTATGTTTTATCGCTACAGAGGGGATTTTTATAATGGTTTTGCCACTTTCAGAGACTGAAAGAGCTGTATCAGAAAAGCAGAAAAAATTATTTTTATGGGATTTTTTATGCAAAGGATTGAAACTTCTTATTTCAGTTTTTATCACATTGCTTGGGTTGGTGACGATTACCTTTTTTCTTGGTCATCTTCTTCCTCTCGATCCTGTTCTATCTATTCTTGGTGATAATATCAGTCAGGAAGCTTATGATGCTATGTATTATAAGCTGGGTCTTGATAAGCCGTTGATTGTTCAATATTGGAAGTATCTTCATAATGTATTTTTATTTGACTTTGGAGATGCTTTAACGTCTGGGCGTCCTGTTTTAGCTGATATTATGCGTGTATTTCCTGCAACATTAGAACTTGCAACTGTTGCTATTGTTATTGGCACAACTCTTGGAATTCCCTTTGGTGTTTTTGCAGCAATGTATCGCGATTCATTTATTGATTATGTTGTCCGTATTTTTACACTTGTAAGTTATTCTACCCCAACATTTTGGCTTGGATTAATGGCGTTGTTAATATTTTACGCCAAGCTTGGTTGGGTTGGTGGCCCAGGACGACTTGATTTTCTTTATGAATATTCTTTTGAACAAAAAACAGGATTTTTCCTTTGGGATACTGCAAGCCAAGGACAATGGGAGGCTTTTGGTAATGTTTTTAGTCACGTTATTATGCCTGCTTTGATCTTGGCTTTCGGTGCTATGGCTTATATTAGCCGTATGACTCGTGGGTTTATGATTGAGCAGCTTAATCAGGAATATATCATTACTGCACGTGTAAAGGGATTATCGTGGTCGCGAACCGTTTGGGGGCATGCCTTTCGAAATGCTGCTGTTCAAATTATTACCGTTGTTGCACTTTCTTATGCTTTTTTATTAGAAGGGGCTGTTTTAACGGAGACAGTTTTTGCTTGGCCTGGTTTTGGACATTACTTGACAAATGCTCTTTTAGCCGGAGATATGAATGCAGTTGTAGGATGTACTTTACTTGTAGGATTTATCTTTGTCGCCATTAATTTATTTTCTGATTTGCTTTATCGCATTTTTGATCCAAGGACACGTTGAATATGACAGTAAGTAATCATCATAAATCGCAATCATCATCTTCTTTGGGTAGTTGGTTAAACGATCCTGTTCCAAACTCCATAATTCAAGCGAACATACAAAGAATTTATCACGCACTGGCTAAGTTTTTTCATAACTTTTCGGCTGTATTCGGTCTGCTTATTATTTGTATTATTATCATATGTGCATTTTTTGCTCCTTGGATTGCTACGCATGATTTTCTTAGCAATGATCTAGGGCATCGGTTGCAGCCACCCTCTATGGCGCATTATTTTGGAACAGATGAATTGGGACGTGACATTTTTAGTCGCCTTGTTTTTGGTTCCCGTATTACTCTTTATGTTGTTTTTCTTACAACAGTTATTGTAGGTCCAATAGGGCTTATTGTTGGAACTGTATCTGGTTATATGGGCGGATGGGTTGATACTGTGCTCATGCGCATTGTCGATATTTTTCTTGCTTTTCCAGGTTTGATTTTAGCTCTTGCATTTTCAGCCGCATTGGGACCAGGGATTGAAAATGCTTCTATTGCAATTTCAATTGCAGCATGGCCCCCAATTGCACGTTTAGCACGTGCTGAGACTTTGACAATACGTTCTTCTGATTATGTTTCTGTAGTTCGCCTGCAAGGGGCCTCTGCTTGGCGAATTATTTTGTTTCATGTTGCGCCCATGTGTATTCCTTCAGTGATTGTACGATTAACTTTGGATATGTCTGGAATTATTTTAACGGCTGCTGGTCTTGGTTTTTTAGGGTTGGGAGCTCAACTTCCAAGTCCTGAATGGGGTGCGATGCTTTCTTCAGGGCGGGAATTTATGATGACAAATTGGTGGTTGGCGGCAATACCAGGCTGTGCAATATTATTTGCAAGTCTTGCTTTCAACCTTTTAGGTGATGGTCTTCGTGATGTATTGGATCCACGCAATGGGTAATAAATTATTAGAAGTAGAAGATTTACGTATTTCTTTTCCTACAACGCGCGGCATTTCAGAAGTTGTACGTGGCGTTAGTTTTTCTGTTGGAAAAGAAAAAATTGGAATTGTTGGTGAATCCGGATCTGGAAAATCGATGACTGGGCGCGCAATACTAAGGTTGAGTCCAAAAGCAGCTATTGTTAAAGCTAAAAAAATGCGCTTTGAGGATGTTGATTTATTGGAAGCAAGTGAACCTCAGATGCGAAAAATCCGTGGGAAACGTATTTCAATGATTTTACAGGACCCCAAATATTCACTTAATCCATTAATACGGATCGGGGAACAGATTATGGAGGCTTACCGTATTCATTATCGTGTTTCAAAAGCTGAAGCGAGGGAGCGCACCATATCTATGTTAGAATCTGTTCATATTCGTGATCCTGAACATGTGATGCGTCTCTTTCCCCATGAAATATCTGGGGGGATGGGGCAGCGCGTGATGATTGCAATGATGCTCATTCCAAAACCTGATTTAATTATTGCCGATGAACCAACATCTGCGCTTGATATTACGGTCAGACGACAAGTTTTATCTGTATTAGATGAACTTGTTACAAAGTCTGGAACGGGACTTATTTTCATTAGTCATGATTTAAATATGATTGCTGATTTTTGTGATCGTATTTTGGTGATGTATGCGGGCCGTGTGTTAGAAGAGTTGCCTGCTTCTGATTTGTCTCACGCTTGTCATCCTTATACAAAGGCGTTGCTCGCGAGTTTGCCACGGCTTGATAATCCAGTTGATATTTTGGCTGTTCCTGAGCGTGATCCTGATTGGTTGTATAATCCTACGATTGTTAATGGTGTTGAGGAGGTTCCTCATGACAAATTGTGAGAATATTATTGATGTTTCTAATTTATCTGTAACTTTTGGTCATAGGCATAAGGCAGTAACAGTTGTTAAAAATGTTAATTTTCATATTAAGCGTGGTGAAGCTTATGGTTTGATTGGTGAATCCGGATGTGGAAAGTCAACTATTTTGAATACATTGGTGGGGCTTATTCCAGATTATAGTGGAAAGTTTCTTTTTGCTGGACAAGAAGTTGAAAAGAAAAGAAGTAAGGATTTTTTACGCTGTATTCAAATGGTTTTTCAAGATCCTTATGCTTCACTCCATCCAAGAAAAATGGTCCATACGGTTCTTTCTGAATCGCTCAAAATCCATGGAATGGATAATCAAAGAGAGCGGGTGGAGGATGCTTTAGATTCCGTTGGTTTAGATTCTTCATTTCTTTATCGTTATCCTCATGAGTTGTCTGGAGGGCAGCGTCAGCGTATTGCTCTTGCACGTGCTTTAATTATTGAGCCAGAGGTGTTGTTGCTTGATGAGCCAACATCTGCATTGGATGTGTCGGTACAGGCTGAAATTTTAAACTTGTTGAAATCACTGCGCGTGAGAAAAAAGCTTACTTATTTGATGGTGTCCCATGATCTTGCTGTTGTTGCACATATTTGTGAACGTGTTGGAATTATGCATAAAGGGATTATTCTTGAAGAGCTTAGCAATGATGAATTGCGTAATCTACATGCGCAACACGATTATACAAAGGAGTTTTTTGAAGCAAGTATAGAGCCTATTGTCCATAGAGAGCAAAGAGCATGATCAATTTTACAGAAGAGAAAATGCAATTTTATTTGTTTTGAAGTTTCTGGAGATGTTTGGCGGCATTGTTAAGAGGGAAGGAGATAATAGGATTTTTTCAGTATGAATTTTCTGGGCAGTGTTTGAGCTGTAATATTTTAAATCCTATTAGAACTCCCATTTTGAAATATACGAATGACTTATAACATACATCTCTTTGTTTGATATTATTGCATTATTTTTTACTTATCATTTTATGTTCAAAAGTTTTATTTTGGGATTTTAAGCATTAAATTTGTGAGAAATAACAAAAGATAGTAATGCTGTATTTTCTAGAAAAGCTTCTCATTATTTTACAATATTATTTTGTTTTTGGTTGTTCTCTTTTTTACAGTTTTATTCTTTATAAAAAGAATTTTTTGTAAAAGACATCAAATGGTTAATGACAGTCTTCAAATATTTTTCTGTTCTCTATTTAAAAAAGCGTTTAAAACAGCTTATAATAAGCCAAAAAGGCAGCATATTGCTTCCTTTTTGTTAAATTGAATAGGCTTTTTACAGTCTTGATTTAAAACTGATAGCGTATTCCTCCTGAAAAGCTTGCACCACTTATACCAGTTTTTTGAAGCTTTTGTTGATAGCTGACATCACCATGAAGGGAGAGGTTAGCGGACAATTATGCACTAATACCAAGCCCACCTTCAACGGAACTTCCCGAGGGGTCACGTTTATAATACTTATCAATATGGAATGTCTGATCATCACCAAAGGTTTTGATCAAGTTTACTTTTCCATAGAAAGACATAGGACGACTGTTTTCAGTGGCAATGGTTTTTGTCAAACGTCCACCAACACGGATTATCCATTGAGAAGGATTTTTCATCTCAATGGTCAGATTATCAGCATCTTTAATGGTATCAAACATCAAATGTTGATAGGCAAGCTGTGCCTGCGGTTCGAATGTTACGTCTTGGATACCCGTTGCAAATTGTTTGCTAACAGTTGTGGAGAACGCCAACATTTTTGCATTTTTCAATTTTGCGGTTGTACTAATGAGGGCATTGGTGATCTTTCTCTTTAGGAAGCCATAGGATAACAGCGTATCAAGATAGAAACCACTGTCATGTTGTATGGTTCCATAGGTTGTGAGTGACCATTTATCCACAATGCTCTTACTTGTATCTTGCATATTCTTTGGAGTGCAAAGAGAGTTGTCCATAGGTTTCTATAAGGCCAAAATGTGTTGTAGATATTTTTCCCTTCTAGCGCGACAAAGTTAACAACTCCTT
This sequence comes from Bartonella sp. AD24XZML, assembly GCF_042196485.1. Lineage (NCBI taxonomy): Bacteria > Pseudomonadati > Pseudomonadota > Alphaproteobacteria > Hyphomicrobiales > Bartonellaceae > Bartonella > Bartonella sp. AD24XZML. The sequence continues at coordinate 40,851 of NZ_JBHIQH010000059.1, forward strand.
GTAGAGCAGCATAACGAAGATGAGCACTGCTATAACTATATCTACTAGAAGTACTACTTATCAAAAAATAAGCTTCCTGTTTTTCCATAGGTGTATAAGAAAAAGCTATTCCGTTTGTCTTATTCTTTCCTTAAGACAAATGTCGCATATTGGTTAACAGTTGCATTTTGCTTAGCCATATTGGTTAATCCAGCATACAAGAGAGCATTGGGGCTTGATCAAATAGTTTGTATTTATGGCACGATGGTTTTTACTTTTAAGTCGCTATCAAGCAGTACTGGTTGTAAGCGAAAATCCCAGAAATTTTTATTTTCTCCTAAAAGGTTTTGTTCAGTATTTGTTTTACTGTGGTTTGATTTTGGTCCATAAGCTTTCAGTATATATTTATAAGGTGAACCACTTATTGTGATATAGTCCTTTGCAAGTTTGAAAGAGTTTTGATTTACTTTTCCAGAAACTTGAATGAGTGAAAGACCACGTGCACTGGTAAGAGCAGAAGCATCTGCTTTAATATTGTTCTTTTCTAAATGTCCAGTGATATAAACCAGTGTAGTCCCTGAAACATCACCGTGAATCAGAAGATGGTCAGCTTTTTGTTTGTTTATGGCAGCACTATCACTCCATTCGACGTTGAAATGAATTTCTGCTTTTCCTGTAGCATTGTAGACTTTTTTAGTATTTGGTCTGCCAGATCCTATGTACAACGTGTGATAATGATCTTCAGTTGGCTCTTCAAAAACAATAGAGCTGTTATTGATGTTAAGGACAGAAATATCAGAACGTGCTCTTTGAGCAATATCAAGCAGTTTTTCGTTCTGGCTTTTTTTATTTGTGCTTGTTTTCAATATCCATTTCGTATTATTTTGCAAATCAAAGACTGTTTTGAATTTTTTTCAGTGCTCACTTTGCCGTCTAAGATGGAGTGATCGGCATTTAGTATAAAAGTGAAATCATTTTTTTTCGTTGAGGCTTCGGTTACTAATAAAACCTTGGCACGGATTTCTGAATTTTTGAGATTGGCTTTACCAATTGATTCATTTGCATTAATTCCAGTACCATTTTTAATGTGAAGTTTTGCATTGGTTAAATTGATTTCTGATGTTTTATTGTTCTTAGATTTTTCAAATGCTATACCTCTATCTTCTGCTGTGGCAGAAACATTTGTTACATCAATATGTCCATTATTATTTACAACAAATGCACTATTTTCGGCAATTATTGTCCCTCCACTCATTTTGATTGTGCTGCCATTTTCTGAATAAAGTCCGATCTCAGCATTTTTAATCGTTGTATGGCCATATAATTCAACTAAACTGCCAACATCTTGGCTTTCCGCACCGAATCCGTTACTATCTGCTATTATTAGAGTAACATTCGTGGCTTTAATATGTCCACCGTTTCCGGAAAATAATGCAGTAGTTTTACCTTGTACTGTTCCTCCCGTTATGGTGATGGTGGATTTTGAGTCTTTTGCATAGAGCCCACTGTCATCAGATGATGTAATTTGAGCATTGTCAGTTAAAGTAATAGTGCTGCCGTTTATGGCAGATACTGCTGCACCTTTTGCGTTAAATGATCCTCCAGAAACTGTTATTTGAGAATCATTATCTGAAATTATGCTATTGATTGCTTGCGGAACGGTTACATTTTCTAAAGTAATGGCACTTCTTCTTGCAATTATTGCATTGATTAGTAGTGCATTATCCTTACGATTTAATATCGTTACATCTTTCAGTTTGTTATTGCTCTTGTTTTTTAATAAGTGAACGCCTGCTTCGGAAGCAGTAATGGTTCCTCCGATCATTTTGATTGTGCTATCGTTTTGCGCATCAATTCCGATTTTAACGTCACTGATCGTTGTATTTCCAAGCAATTCAATCACACTGAGCCAGAGGCAGCTGCACCAGCAGCTACACCACTGCCATTATTAGTTGCTTTTAAAGCAACATTTGTAACCGTAATATGGCCACCTATGTCTGCTTCTAAGGCTGTATATTTTCCTGTCACGTTTCCTGTTGTCATTGTAATTGTGGATTTTGAGTCTTGTGCATAGAGGCCTGCTTCATCATGTGACGTAATTTGAGCATTGTCCGTTAAGGTGATGCTGCTACCATTTTGAGCACATATTGTTGCATAGCTTGAATCAAATGATCCTCCAGAGATTGTTATGTTAGAACGATTATTTGCAATTACGCTGTTGCCTGTTTGAGTCACTTTTACATTTTTTAAAGTGAGAGCACTTTTTTTCTCTAGAAGAATTCCTTTGCCTGAATTTTTATCTTTGCCGGTTGATATTATTACATTTTCTAGTTTACTTTCGGTGCTCTTACTGTTCACGAAGCCAACACCAGTTTTAGAAGTTGTAATAGTCCCCCCAATCATTTTAATTACGCCACCGTTACTTGCCACAAGCCCAACACCAGCATTCTTAATCTTTGTATTGCCATATAATTCAATCATACTATTAGCGCTATTGACTCCTGCGCCTATTGTAGGAACATCAGTGATCTTGCTCCCATGTTCATTTGTTGTTAGAGCAATATCCGTGACCTTGATATGTCCACCGTTTTCTGCAACCAACGCCATTTTTTCTGTGATTACGCTTCCTCCCATCATTTCGATTGTGGTTTCTGAATCTGTTGCATGGAGTCCAGTGCCATGAGATGATGTAGCTTGAACATTATTGGTTAGAGTTACGCGACTGCCATTGTAAGCAGATATTGCTGCCTTTGTGGCATCAAATGATCCTCCCAATATCGTGATTTCAGATTTATTATTTGCAGTAACGCTATTCATTGCCTTAGTCACTTTTACATTTTCTAAAGTGACTTCACTGTCTTTGTCTGCAAATATTGCAAAAGTTAGTGGAGCTTTGCCTTTGCCACTTGATATTATTATATCTTTTAGCTTGTTTTCAGCATTCTTACTGTTCAAGAATTTAGCGCCAGTGTTGGAAACTGTAATAGTCCCCCCAGTCATTTTCAGTGTAGCACCATCTTTTGCTTCAAGACCGAAAAAAATGCTAGAACCAGTTCCTTTAATGGTTGTACCATCCAAGTAATTCAATCGCAGTGTTAGAACCTTCAGCTGTTATAGCGTGCGCATTTGTGCCTATGTTGGTGTTTGTTTTTTTGTTTCCGATTATCGTCAAATGCTTGCCGATAATTTGACCACCTTTTTTTGCGTGAATAATTTCGTAGGTTTCGTTGGAAACTTCTTTTTTACTTTCTGAAATTTCAAGATTTTTAGCTTGTGCATTAAGATTGATAGCAGAAAGTACAACTGCCACAATTGCTGTGCAGGATAGAAGAAAATTTTTAGGCATCAGTCTACTCCTTTTAAAGCCCCCAACATTCATTTTCCCGCTAACTTCATAAGCAGAAGTGAAAATAGATATTGCTTTTATTTTAATAACACAGCACTCTGATATTTTGTTTTGATTTTTTTGTCAAAATTAAAGTTGTATTTATGTTTAATTATGTAATATTAAATTTATTTCATAATGTATTTTTATCTAATTATATTTTAAAAATAAGTTTTTTATTAATAATATATATTATTTTATATCAATATTCATTTATTTTAATATTTATTGATGTATATTTAATAAATACAGTTATATAAAATAAATTAAAAAATATAATATAAGTAAGAATAGTAGTGTTTTAATATTGTACATTTTCAAAAAAATGAAATATTTTATAGTTTTAAAGTTAATAAAGAATAAATATTTTTGTGTATAATTTACTTTATATTTTATATTGAGTAGAAAAAGGTGAAATTAGAGTGGATATGTGATAATTGATTGTTCTTACCTACATTATGTATCGAATGAGTTTTTGACAGCAAAAATGAGAGAAGGCTTTAATAGAGCGTTGAGGGTTCTTTGAGTACTCAGTGTCTTCTTTGAACAAATAAAATATAAAAATATGTAGAATCCGCTGATAAGCCGCAATTTCCGAAAGGCTACATACTATACAAAACTCCGTTGGATGTAGTTTGACATTAGGTTTTGTACTAAGTGGGAAGAGGTGAGATTAGTTAGAAATACGTGATAATTTATTGTTTTTATGGTTATTTTTTACCATTAAATGCGCGTTTTGTAAAATGGCATGGGGCAGGACCATCCCGTTTTAACAAGCGCCATTATCAAAACCATTGCTGCCCTTATGGCTTTTAACATTGCTCTACGTGTGTTGCGCTTTACCATGACTGGCGCACACGTCTTGGTTTATTTTGGTGCTGATACCACTACCATTACGCGTTGGAAAAATATCATTGCTGCTGCTTTTGATTTCTCTCAAACTTGGCAAAA
>NZ_JBHIQH010000060.1:0-4689 GCF_042196485.1 Bartonella sp. AD24XZML
TAGCCTGTAATTTTTGCATTCTCATAAATACAAGCATCATCACCAACTATAGCAAAAAACCAAACTTGAGCATTGTCAAAAATCTTTGCATTGCCATAAGCTTGCGCATAGCCAGTCAGTAAAGCATCATCATAGATTTTAGCATGACCTTTTATAACAGCCCTGTCAGATACTTCAGCATGATTCAAAACGCAGGCATAACCGTAAACATAAGTTCTTCCAAAAACCACGGCATGATCAGCAACCCTAGCATTGTCATAAACCACGGCATTATCATAAACTTGTGCATAGCCTTCAATTTTTGCATTATCGAAAACATAAGCTTTATTTAAGACTTTAGCATTATCAGAAACATAGGCATTATTATAAACACAAGCATCATCATAGACCCAGCAATTGTCATAATGCGATAGGTTATCTTCCTTTTCAACAAAACCGCCTAAATCGCCAGCCTTGACATCAGAAAAGTCTTTTAAAGCTTTAATGCGATAAAGAATTTGATTACTAATTACACGCGTTTCATTTGTGAGTGCAAACTTTTTTTGCATAGCACAATTCCTTTATAAAGAGATTTAAATTTTAAAATGAGATGTTTTAAAGAGGGGCGCCCCCGCCCGCGACCGCGCGTTATTTACGCAGCGTTATTTATATTCTGATCAAAACCACAGACATCTTCAGAAAATTTCTTATTTTCTTTAAGCACAGCATTGCCATAAATCGTTGTAAATTGGCAAATTTGTGCTTTGCCACTCACATGAGCATTATCATGAATTTTTGCAAAAGGACCAACACGCGCCGAGCCAAAAACCTTGGCATTGTCATAAATATTGCTCCCATCATAAACTATAGCTTTATCAAAAACATGAGCATTGCCATAAGCTTTTGACCACGGAGCAAGGCGTGATTTACCGTAGACATGGGCATCATTAAACACAAGCCCACTCACATGAGCATTTTCATATACACGGGCATTATCGTAAATAAGAGCCCCTTCAGTAATAACGGCATTATCACTCACAACGGCATTGCCAAAAACATAGCCACCAATTTTTGCATTGCCATTAATGATTGCATTGTCATAAACACGTGCTTTATCACTCAAAATCCATGCCTTATCACTAATCACGGCATTACCATAAACCCTAGCATAATTCACAACACAAGCATTATTGCGTATTTTAGCATTTTCGGAAACGCTTGCTTGGATAACCATAGCATCATCATAAACCCAGCAATTGCCTTTATGAGACAGATCACTCTCATCTTTAATAAAGCCGCCGAGGTCGCCAGCCTTAACATCATCAAAATCTTTTAAAGCTTTAATGCGGTGTAAAGTCATACCGTTAACAACGCGGTTTTCATTAGTAAGTTCATATTTTTTTACAGGCTCTTGTTGATTAACAGATGCGGTTTCATTTGAAATGTTAGAGGAAATTGTATTTTGAGAATTTTTCATTTTAAATTCTTTCTAATCAAAATTGTTTTGAAATTGACACCCTATAAAGGGCGTCGGGCGTTCAAAACACGGTGATTAGTCCGTTGTATGCTTTTCCCATAAATGGGTATTGTATGGCATAACCACACCCGACAAAATTCTCATATACTAACAAAAGCATAAAAGATAGCCAGTTTTTAAAAGCTTTGGAAAGATTGTTTCGTAATCTATCCGCTAATCACAAGTGTTTTGATCACTTGATTATTTATATACCAAAATACGTATTTATTGTCAAATAATATTTTATCTTTTTTAATATTTTTTTGTATTTTTAAAATACGTTGTGTATTTATAATATCTTATGCTTATGAATAGCTTCTTTTATATTTATGTGCTTTTAAGGCTATATTATGGGATTTATGAAACGATTGGCTTCTTTTTTGAATCTATACATTTATAATATTTAGAAACGCTCTCATAATGCGTTTTTTTATCTTTATAACCTATCAGATTTTTTACTAAATGGTTTTTAATTTTTTTGTGAATTTTGTTTATAACACATTTGCAACTTAACAGCTTTTTATAGAGATGGTCTTTATAACCAATGCTTTCATTTGCATTATGATTATAAAACCTTGCTGTTTTTACGCATTCTTTATAACCATGGCATCATTTTTCATTTTCATAAGAGAAACGATAAATAGGATAATTATAATTTATAGACTGTTATGAAAACATCTAAAGAGAGATCGATAATTATAAAGATTAGCAAAATCCTTTTTAATAGGCTTTTGTCAGTTGTGTCAGTTTTGTCAGTTCTTTTTAGACCCTCTATTATTCTTTTTAATGAGAAAAAATAAAAGTTATTATATATCAATATGTTAACATTTTAAAATACAACCCATATCGAAAGTACAACCTTAAATACAATTAATAATATATATATGTCAGTTATGTGTCAGTAAATTGAACCGACAAAAGTGATCATTTTAGTGAGTGATTAAAACGTGTCTTATGAAAAGCGTATGAAAGTAAAAACTGATTACGTTATCAAAATCCTTTTTATGAATTTTATTAGTTCTTTTGAATGATAACCTTATGATTTAGAGAATGATTACAACGTGCTTTATAAAAAGCGTATGATCCTTAAAGCCTTTCAAAAGATAGCTTGTAACTCATACGAAATGTATCAAGACCATTATGGTTATGAGTTTTGAGTATTTTGAGGGTTCCTTTTACCTCCCGTTATATATTTTTTTAAAATAGAAAAATAAAAGTTATTATATTTCAATACATTAGCATTTTAGAGATCTTAAAAAAACAACCCATATTGATAACACAACCTATAAATTCAACTAATAATATAGGTTTTGAGGGGGTTTTGACGGTTTTTACACCTTCAAAACCTATAAGCAAAATGAATACATATAACTCTCTTTAAACAAAGCTTTTGAAAACAATAAAGCACTCATTTTAGATTACGGTATAACCTCTTAAAGGCAATGTAAAAAAATCTAATTCACTTTAAGAGTGGGTTTCTTAAAAGTCTTAAAGCAATCCAAATGAGAGTATCTAAAAGTGCAAGTTTTTTCTTTTTAGAATAACGCAATGATAAATTATCCTTTTAAAGANATACCCCTTATGCGTTTATCATACCCATTATGTGAGCATGCTTTATAAGTTATTCAGTTTCTCTTAATACCAATTTTGGTAAGTTCTTAACGATTTTCATTGTTTCTAAACTTACGGTAATAACCCTTTGAAACAATTCCAATGGATAAGCAGGGTTGCCAACGGTTTCAATAGCATAGCGATTAGCATCATTAACAATACCGCTCTTTTTATCAGTCTTTACACATTGACGCCCCATAACCCATTCAAGAGCAGGTCTACCATTGACGATATACTCATAAGCTTCAAGAGGGATATCTGTTATGGTAATATTGCTATTGTAGATAACAGTCGATTTATCCTTTTCCTTACTATTCTTAATTTTTGCAAATTTCATTTCAGTTACATAATAGAATTTTTCGGGATTAGAGATTTCTGTCTGTTTTGGATTACCCTTTTTAAAGGTCACTGGATAAGGCTCTACATCTTCATAATTCACGTGCAAATGACCCAGTTCACGCCCTGCTGTTACAAATTTCCAAAAATCATCAGCACTCTTTACACAAGGGATACGAGGCAATTCTTTGCATAAATTATGAGCATAACGAGCACGGTAATCTTCCGAATGTAAAATTCCATAAACGTAATAGAACAAATCATCTTTTGTTATGGCTTCATTAGGATAAGCGGCTTTAAAATGGTCTAGACCTTCATCAGTAATGGCATCATGCCTCTGTAAACCAGCTGTTTTGCTGTCTTCTATAGAATTCGCAAATAAATGGGATTGTTGCTTACTTTTACCTTTTGAGATCCTAGTGTTTTCGTAAAAATATCTTGGAAAGCATTGACCTTTATCCAATGCATCAAGATTGGGAAGATTCTTACTCATCAAAACAGAAAAACCTGCTTGAGTTCCGGTACCTGTAATTTGTATTACCTTATTTTCAACAGCTTTTCCCATAGGGAATATCCGCGGCATTTGATAGACTCTCTCATTAAAAGTACGGTTGTAGTATAGCCATTGTTTCGTAAAAGGACGATAAAGACTTTGCGTGAGGCATATATTTTCAAATTCAGAAATTTTTCCTCTTACTAATTCTTGTTTAACATTATAGCTCCAACTTATCTTTCTCTCATCTGTATCAACGAAATTATTTACAGCCTTTGTACGTATCTTGCGGTTAGCATGTGTATAAGCTTCATTAAATCGTCCCACTTCACTGTTATAGAAGGCAATCATATTACTCATGTTCTTCTTTAAAGTTTCATGGCTTGAGTTATACGTCCAAGCATCACGATTGGTTACAATTCCAAGAGAAAACGTTTCAAATAGTCTGAAATGACATCCCTTCTTATCGCCTATAGCTAAAAATGTTTTGAAATTGTTATCACGTTGATGAATCCAGTCACCATGTTCATCCGGTGTAATTATTTTCCAACCTGATTTATTTGTGATGCCACCAACATTACCAAAGTCTTGAAGCATCTCAAGTTTTTTTTCGGTAGAAAGATTATCACCAATGTCGTGATAGTAAATCTCACAAGGTTGTTTTTTATTTGGGTTGCGCACAAAAATCGTTACAGCTATTCCATTTTGGCTTCCAGAGCCAAAAACATTGCCTCCTTCCTTTGATAGCTCTTTT
>NZ_JBHIQH010000061.1:0-4282 GCF_042196485.1 Bartonella sp. AD24XZML
CGAAAACTTGACCAAAATTGATCAAGCCATTGTTGATATTGAGGAAAAGGTAAACGAAAAAGCACCTTCAAAACACACGCACACAATAAGTGATGTTGCAGATCTTGAAGCAGCTCTCAAAGCCAAGATGGCAGCGGATAAAACCTTCACTTTTGCCGATTTAAGCGATATCGAGGGCGCCAAAGATGCGGCTAACAATTATGTTCTCTATAAATCAAGCAATAATAACTTCACCTTTGGCAGTGCTATCTCACTGTTAGGCGCGCATCAACATAAAACCGAAGATATCGTGGGTCTTGACGATTTTAGAGCCAAGATCAATCAAGATCTGACAAGCTATGGACGCCTCACAAGCCCAAATGAATGGCAAAGTTACAATAAATTTACCAGCAAAGTTAGCATGAGTGGTGGCTTAGAACTGTTGGGTAATTCGTCGTTTAGCCTCACCCATAATGGTGAAATAGTTACCAGTTTAAGCACAACGGGAAGCTTGCTTAAAGGACCTTTAAAAGTCGATGGAGATCTTGTTTATACGAAAGCGCAAGTGGATGCCGCCATTTTGTCACAAATAAAGAGTCTAAAAAAAGATTTGACCGATAAAATCACGAATTGGCCGGCTCTTGCCGATGCTGAATTGCTCTATACACAGGATGGAAAAATTCAATGGCCCGATTGGGTAACGGATAAAACTAAAGTTGAGATCCAAGCATGGGGCGGTGGCGGTAGTGGTGGTGGTGCGGATACACCAAGATTAGGCGGCGGTGGCGGCGGTGGCGGTTGTAGCGTGTGGTATGGCTATAAAGCGAGTTTAAATGGTCATCAAGATATCACAATTGGAAAAGGAGGAGCTGCTGTTGCAAAACGCTATGCAAAAGGTAATTCTGGAGGAACAACAGCTGTTGGAAAGAATTTTATTACCGCTACAGGAGGGTGTGGTGGTGGGGGTGCTTATTACGATAACTCTCGCGCAAATTTTGTTGGTGGTACTACTTACTACTATTCAGGATCTGGTGGTGCTGGAGGTACAGGTGGAAACTTTGGTTTAGCAACAGACGAACATCTAGGAATTGCCAAAGGCGGAAATGGTTGTTCAGGAACAAGTGGAATTACGAGCAAGACAAGTGGTAATGGAGGTGATGCTGGGGGTGATACATCAAGGGGTGGCGCTGGAGGAGTCGGAAAAGGTTCCTATAGTTCAGGAAAAGCAGGGCGTGGTTTTGGTGGTGGTGGTGCTGGCGCTCACTCTGATTCTTCTTCAAGTGGCGCTGGAGCTGATGGCGCTGTCCTTATAAGATTGTGGAAAGATTAAATGGTTTATGCAGATATAAAAAACAATAATACTTTCTAAACGGACTCTTATTGTCTGATGGCTTATAAACTGTATAGTTTCTTCTTATAAAGCCCCCTTTAAACCCATTTTTTACTGACACTGTCAGTCTTATGAGAGAGTGTAGATGGTTGTTATGGTCTCTTCATTAATTTGGAGAGCAAAATGACAATAGAATTTAAACTTCGTATTCACTTTATTAAGAATGGCAAGGGATCTAAGTTTTTAGCAATATTTGATCAGACAGCCGTTGGTATGTTTGTAAAATCCTTGTTAACGTGCAAATTTATCCCCTCCATGCACCTATTCTTCTCTTTACGCATGAGGTGGAGAAAAGAAAAACAAGTCTAGACGATAAGGGTTTCTAATGGGATGTTACTGTTTTTTCCATTTTAGCACTTATAATGTAAGCTATTTGTTGACATTAACAGTATTTTACGCTATATAAAAGAATGATTAAAACGTTTAAAAGCAAAACATTGGCAGAATTATTCAAAACGGGAAATTCATCCAAGATTGATAAGAAGCTTGTAAAACGTATCATGGTTCGTCTTGATCGTTTAGATATTTCTGAAAGACCAGAAGATATGAATCTTCCAGGATTCAACTTTCATTCTTTGATTGGATATTCACCCACTCGTTACACTGTCCACGTTAACGGACCATGGTGTATTACCTTTGAATTTGACTCATGTAATGCTTACCGTGTTGATCTTGAACAATATCACTAAGGATACAGTTATGAATGACATTCCTGCACAAAGAGATAAAAACCGTTGTCCTACTCATCCAGGAGAAGTTTTAGCAGAAATTATTCCTGAAACAGGCAAAACAAAATCAGAAATTGCGCAGATGCTTGGTATATCACGCCAACATCTCTACGATATTCTGAACGCAAAAAAGCCTGTTTCTCCTGCTATTTCCGCTTGTCTTGGCAAAATGTTTGGTGATGGAGCTGCTATATGGTTACGTATGCAAGCTAATTATGATGCTTGGCATGCTGAACGTGAAACAAATGTTAGCAAAGTTCCAACACTTCACGCTGTTTGATCTCTTCCTCACTCTCAAGGGATAATGTTTTATGGAATACTGGATAAATAATAATATCGAACAACATCCCCCGCTTTAAACATGTTCATCACTATTCAAAATGTCATCTAAACCACGATTTAAATCATCTAATATATTTTGCGGTGCATCTGCATAAACAAAAGATTGTGCACCAGAACGAGATTTTACTAATTCATTATATAAATCAACAGGAAGCATAATGATTTTTTCACGCCCTCGCTTTGTCAAAGCGACAGGTGTAGACATAGCCTCGTCTAAAATATCGCCTGCCCCGCGGTTTACATCTGTAAAACTATATTTTTTCATATGCACATCCTATCTTTAATGTATAATACGTATTATGCGTACAATATGTATCATGTAAAGATATTTTACGGCATTAACTACCTCCCCGCCTCAAAGACGAGGAGATAAAACATGTTTTTGAACTTAAGCAACCTTTTTAATGGGGCTCTCGGAATTTGGTTCATAAGCGCGTACCAAAGAATCCATGCTATGTGGAAGTTCTGAAGCTCCAAAATCTGTCAAAATTGCCAAGATTTTTGTAATATTGGGCACGTCATCTTGAAGCTTTAAAACTAGAACCTTTTCTATTGCATTCATAGTTTGAACTAGAGCACTACAATCTTTGTCGCTCACATTTTCATCATTAGAAAATTGAGATAATGCTATCCATAAATCGCATAAGAAGTTGGTATCTATCTTCATTGCACACCTCCATGGATTTGTTCTCTCAAACATGCCAATCCTCTGGATGTGATTTTTGTTGAAGGGAGTACTTTCTCTGTACCATCCGGTCTTTGAATGGTGATAGCAGGGCAATCCATAAAGCCTTTCTTGATTTTATCTTGATAAGGCAACAAAGGCGCCCCTGGAGCCCGTCGATACACCCAATCATGTTTACGCAAGTAATCCGTTAAATCCTTTGGTCGTACCNTCGATACACCCAATCATGTTTACGCAAGTAATCCGTTAAATCCTTTGGTCGTACCTCCAACATCTTTGCTGCTTCAATTAAACCAAACAGACCATCAGAGCGTTTTAGACCCTCAAGCGCCTCTGCTTTTGGTGCTAATTCTGCAATAACATGATCTTTTTGCTCAATTTGACTTTGTAAGTGATTCAAGACGCCAAGTAATGCTTCGGGTTTGGAATAATCAACTTGCGGTGTTGCTACTTGTTTCAAAAGTCGTTCACATTTGATAAAGTATTGACGTGCTTCATGTCCTTTATCATTACGTTCGATCATGGAAAGGTGTTTAGCCATGTCTAAGGTAATGTGGTATTCTTTTACCTTTCCACCGTTTACTAAATTTTTAGTAAGCGTTATAAAGTTTATATTTTCCTGAAACTTACATTCTTTAATGCGATTTTTAATCCAATCATTAAAGCGAGCTTTTATCTCTAAAAACGCATGCAAATCACGAGCGTTTACCGTTTGAACAGTTTCTTGATCAATAACCTGTTCTGATATTTCTATAAGAGTGTTCATGAGAACTCCTTATCGTTAGATGTTTTTGATTGACACTCGAAAAGAGTGCCGGGTGCTCAAAAACACGGCGATAAGTCCGTCGTTATGCTTTCCCCTAAAAGGGTATTGTATAGCGTAACCACACCCGACAAGCCATTTATATGCTATACGCATATAATGAGTCAAAGCTTTTAATCTGCGGAAAAAAGACTGTTTCGGCAATCTACCCGCTTATCGTCAAGGTGTTTTTGAGGCACCTGATTCGAAAATACACATTGCAGAAATAATGTCAAGCTATTTTCGATAATTTTTTATTATTATGCCAGTCTAACAAACACAGCAATCATCCCCTTCATTTTTTTCCATTTATTTCATTAGCCAATATTTCAAAGGAGTATAAAATGGCAACAGGT
>NZ_JBHIQH010000062.1:0-4269 GCF_042196485.1 Bartonella sp. AD24XZML
AGGACCCACCTCGTTTGGTGCTGCTTGTCCATTGCTTTGGTTTTGCTGTATCGTTCTCTTCAAAGCATCTCCCGTTTTATTATAAAGCCCATAAATATGATTCATAAAATCCCCTGCTGTAGCTTCCATGTTGCCACCGTTGAGTGTGACTGCCTGTCGACCTAAAAGCTGGCTTGCTGGAATATGTGGATTTTTGATAAGTTTTACTGCCCCTGCTGGTCCTTGTTGGTGTGCGAGGTAAAGCTCTGCCTCTGATGGCTCTCTGCCTAATGCTGTGACTAAATAACGTGTATTATCCTTTGTTAACCGTGCCATAGCATCGGTTGCTTGAAAGGGANTGTATTATCCTTTGTTAACCGTGCCATAGCATCGGTTGCTTGAAAGGGATCAAACTTGTCATTCAGTTGATAGTGTTTTGCTGTTGAATCTAAAAATTGATACAGCCCCCCTGCACTGCTGTTCTTATTTCTTGCATTTGGATTACCATTACTTTCTATCATAGCAACACGTTCAAGAAAGCTTTCTGGTAAACCATATTTTTGTGCTGCCTGTGAGATAGCACGCTTCACATTAGGATGAAAATTGATCATTAGTTTATAACCGTTCTATCAGCACTGCTATTCAAAAGAATGCCAACAAAATTGAAGAATTTTGTGTGGTCTTCTTTGGTTATTAAGCGTTTCTTTTCTGCTTCATGAAACTTCTTAATTAATTCAACGGCTTTTTCTCTTGCTAACCCAAAATCTCCTTTTTCCCGCGCTGTTATAAGCGCTGCAATATCTCTCTCAGTATCTTTATGGACGCTTGAGAATTTGCGTCCAAATTCTCTTGCGAAATTTTTTACAACTGCCTTGATGAAAGCAATCTTTCCTATACCCATAGTCTGTTGTGCCCCCCTCTCTTCCACTTCACCTATATGGTTTGGCAATCGTGCAAAAAGCTTTGTTCTTTCCACTTCTGGTCGCAACATTTTCATAAGCTGTTTTGCTTTATCCTCACCATAACTCCGCTGCAATTTTTCTTGACCATTTTTTGTGTCAAACAAACTCAAAAGACTGTGTTCAAAATTCTGTGCATTGCCTGCCGCAGTTTCTATTTGTGACCGCATCCCTTTTTGAAAAGCCTCTTTTTCCATCAACCCCAAATCTGAAAGTTGACTGTTGATTGTATCAAGATCAACACTCTTATTCAGTGCTTTTTTTCCTTGCTCGAGGGCATCACCAATAGTATGCTCGTCATAATAAATTTTACGTGCTTTAGCATAATCTGGAGAGGACGTATCCAAAACGTCCAGAATGCGTTGTTTGAACAGAATCAAATCTCGCGCATATCCTTGTTTTCCTTTGATGCGCGCAGAATTAATTTGATCATCCAAAACCTCTTTCATCTTATGTAAAATCCGCATATTCAGTTTTGGATATCCATTGCTCCCTATAACTGTTGCATCCGCTTCATTTGGCATTCGCGCAATTGCTTTTTTATAGGCTTTTTGGAAGGCAGGAGTTTCTTGCAACCGCGATAAATCTTTACTGACAGCATTAGAAATGGGAGAAGCTTTCGCCCTCTCATAAAATGGTTCAGCCTTTTTCTGTGCTTGTTTGATAATCTCTTGCTTTAAATCAAGCGTATCTACTTTTGGACCCATCACATCTGTCAACGCATCCTTTACCCGCAGTGCACTCGCATCTTGTCTAGCTCCCAAACGATTACTTATGAGCGAATATGTATCATGGTCTTTTTTTGCTGCCTTAAAAGCTCTTGTAGCAAGCCCATCATGAAGATCAATAATCATTGAATCAGGACCTCGCTGTTTTAATGCCCTTTCAAGCTTATCAACACCTTCATCCCCTAAAGTTTGGCTTACATCCCTAAGCGCTCTATCGCTTATCTGAAATGCTTCTTTTTCTACACCTTGTGTTATTGGTTCAGTTTTACCAAACAATTTTCCAACTGTGTTTTTGAGAGCCGCAGGTGTTTTTTTCACAATAGCAGGCGTTTTTTTTAGTGATCTTGTCGCAAAAGATGTTGCTTTTGATACACCACTGGCAACAAATGGTGTTGCAACGCCTAGCCCTGCACCAAACCCAGCAGACACTAGAGTATCTGCAAGCCCTTCTCCCTCACCACTGCCTGCTATTCCACCATAAATGGCTCCAGTTTTTGCTGCACGCCCCAAGCTAAATTTTGCCGCCTCTTTACTTGCTACTGCTTTCATTGCTGCTTCACCTGCAGCTTTTGCCGCTGCCCGTTCCGCACCCTCTGCTAAAGCAGATTGCACCGCCCTTTCTCCTGCTGCTAAAGCTTTACTGGTTATTTGTGCTCCTGCAACACCAGCTCTACCTCCCAGCACAACATCAGCCCCAATTGCCGCACGAGCAGCCGCAGTAGCACCTGCCGCGGGTGGAAAGAGAACAGAAGCAATTACGGGTGCCGCAGCACCCGCTAAATTCCCCGCAAGAGATAGATAAAACTGATCTCGGTTCGCCGCTCTTTGATAGTCACGCCATCGCTTTGTTACTTCATTATATTTTTTGACTGCCTCTTTATCTCCCGTCCAATAAGCAATAGGACCCGCCTCTAATATTCCGGCTAATTCATCATCATACCCCATGGTTAACCCGTGAAGAGCTCCCCATCCAAAAGCACCCGCAGCACTTGGATGTGGACCATCTTCTTCTGTTTCCTCTGTTGCACCTTTATTTCCTGTAACAGAACCCCTTAACCTTTCCTTATTTTTTGAAAAAAGCTCTTGAAGCTGTTCTGGTGTATAGTCACTTACATGTCCAATGACTCTTGTGTTTTTACGATTAATAAGAGGGGGGATTACTTCAGCCATTGGTTTGTTTCTCCTTAATGCGCCCGTCACTATCAACGAACAGCATGCCTTCCGGCAATGCTTCTATCTGTTTTTCTAGTGGATCATTTGACTGTGCATGATTTCCCTTATAAGCATCTTGCCCATAGGCGGCTCGAACGAGCTCGTTTGTTGCTTCTGCACCACCAAAAAGAATTGCGCGCGTTGCTGCATTGGATTTATTGAAAGTGTCAATAACTGTTTTTAAAGATTTCTTCATTTGCTCTGCAGAAAGATCTTGATACAGTGCTGCTACAGAGTTTTGCAATGCTTGCAATTCCATATTAGACAAGTTTCCAAAGCCAGATGCGCCATTTGGTGAAAATGCTTTTGCTTTTCTCAAGGCATCAAGCCCGATACTTGCCTTCAATGAATCGAGCATATGCCCGAAATCTTTTGCCTGAGAATTAGGAAGGAACGACATTATAGGACCAGTGAAACCAACAACATGCGGGTGTTCCTCAACAGTTTTTAGCAATTCTTTAGATGCTGAGAGTATACGATTTGACCGGTCTGCTGTATCCAGAATTTGCATTTTCACTTGCTGTTCTTTACGCTCCTCCTCTTTCTGTTCTTGAATTAATTTATGTTCTGCACCACTGCCTGCAATTGGCATCGCACGTATGCCACCAAGTGCTTTTTTATCCTTAATATACATATAACCTGCTTCAGGCTTTGACAGCATGCCATCAGTATTCCCCCTAATCCAGAAGCAGTGGAACGCTGTCCTCCTTGGACAGGTATAATTTTCCCTGTGCTTGTTGAGACTTGGAAAGTCATATCCTCAGGCAATCCTTGCTCTGCCTTTTCTTCTGATGTCAATGTTCTATAGCCTTCTTGAGGGCTTAACGTGTTGCCTATAACTTTCATGGCAAGATCTGGATATTGTGTGAGTGCTTGCGCATCTTCATCGCTATACCCTTTAGAGCGTAAAAATTGCAAAGTTTGTTTATATTGTGCGCGTTCCTTGTTGCCCTGCCGCATAAGGATAGATGCATTTGAAAAACTTTCTTGTGGTGTCTTTCCTAACGCAAGCCCTGCAAAAAAATCCATTAAATGCTCGGAAAATTCTGATTTTCTAAAACGCTCCCATAAGCCGATTGGATTTGCATCTTTATGGATAAAATTTCCAACTGCGTTTACATAATCGGTTGCCTGTTCGGGCTTAGCACTTGCTTTTAAATGCTCCTCTTCTGGTAAGTGTGCATTCAAATGTTTTTCTTCTCCTATAGGTGCATCAAAAAGCTTTTCCTCATCATTTCCAGAATCGTTTTTCAAAGAGTTTTCCGCTATAGATTTCTCATTAAGTTGAGCAATATAATCCATCACATCTTTTTGCTGTCGCCCAGCTTCATCCTCACTCCCTTTATCAATGTTCGCAACAAGTGGAGGTTGAGGGATCAATTGATGCAACA